>DAITPG010000042.1:0-12936 GCA_036833715.1 Eubacteriaceae bacterium
CCTGTGACCGCCTTCCATTTCAAGGTTACTTTTCCGTTGCCCGCTGTTGCGGTAGGGACGGGAGCCGAAATCGGTTTTGCAGTGACATGATCAGCAGCGCTGTAACTGCTGAAGGTGCTTCCTCTATAAGCACGCACAAGATAAGTATACGCCGTACCGTTTTTCAATCCGGTATGAATGTAAGTTGTGCCCGAAACATTTTTTATTGCGGTATATTTTTTGGTTGCGGCATCACAAGTGTAAATCCGATAACCGGTTGCATTCGGTACGGCTTTCCATTTTAACGTAACTTTACTGTCTCCCGCCGTTGCGGTAACCTTCGGTTTTGTAAGCGGGGGATACACAGTAACATCAAAAGTAGTCTTTTTTCCTTCATAAGTCACTGTCAAGGTCTGCTTTCCAATTTTATTGGGATCATAGCCGCTGACCATTTTTGATGTAATCGCTACGGTTCTCGGTGAGCCGTGAGTATAATTAGCAGATATATATCCATTCGCCAGATTTAGGGCTTCGCCGGTTATATATTCCATTTTTGAAGGTGGTTTTGACAAAGCAATCGATGAGACAGTAACAAGCTTGTATGGTATTTTTTTATTAATTGCATACGTTTTTGCATATGAACCATCATTGCATAAAATCAAAAGTGAAGGACAATAACTAAATGCGGATGAATTGATTTTAACAACATTTGGAGAAATATATAAATCCGTTAGTTGTTTACAATAGAAGAAAGCTTGTGAATTTATATTAATTACTCCGTCGGGTATTATTACTTTTTCTAAATTAATACATTCACTAAAAACACGATAATTGATTGTTGTAAGTGCTCTTGGAAGCTGAATTTCTGTTAATGCGCTACATCCCGCAAAAGCTGAATCGCCTATCGATGCTATATTATCAGATAAACTTATGCTTGTAAGTTCACTGCATTTAAGAAAAGCCATAGAACCGATCGTTTTCAAATTATTATGAAATTTAATTTCTTTTAAAGAATAACAATATGCAAATGCAAAATTTTCTATAGTAATTAAACTTTGCGGCAAAACAATAGTGCTTAATTTTTCACATCTATAAAATGCATACTTCCCAATAAAATTTATGCTACTTGGTAAAATGATCGTTTCTAAATTTATGCAATTATTAAAAGTATCTTCACTTATTTTTGTAACTGTTTTGGGAATCATTATGCTTTTTAAACCGGAACAATTGGAGAAAGCTCCCGCACCTATTGAATTTACGGTAACTGGAATAGAAACGGAGCTAATATTAATGCACTCCGAAAAAGCACCATTTCCTATTTCTTTTAGTTGAAGTGGTAAATTTAAATTTGTTAATTTATAACATCTTACAAACGCTGCTTCTTCAATTACTTTCACATGAATTGGGATATTGACGGTTGTTAAGTTATAACAAGCAGCAAATGCAGCTTTTGGTATACTAGTCATATTTTCAGGGAGCTTTACACTTTTTAAATTTTCACATTCGGAAAACGCATTTTCACCAAAAGAAGTCACGGTTTCGGGTATTTCAATTGTTGCAAGATTAAAACACCAATTAAATGCAAAAGCGCCTATACTTCTTATATTTTCTGGAAAATAAACAGTTGTAAGTCCAGTATACTTAAAAACTCCTTCTTCGATTTTATTAAGTGATTTAGGTAAAATAATAGTATTTATGTTAATGCATCCAGAAAAAGCATACCTACCTATCGATTTAACACTGTTCGGGATTTTTGGATTTTCTAAAGATGAGCAATTAAAAAATGCATATGAGCCGATATAATTTAAATTTTTTGAAATACTTATATTTTTTAATCCAGTACATTCATAAAATGAATAATCCTCCACTTTGATAACTGAATTAGGCGAAATAACATTTGTAATATCCGAATTATAGGCGAAACAATCATCGGCTATATATTTTACCCCTTCAGGAATTACTATCTGAGTTTTAGAACCCTTATATTTAATTAATATTTGATCGCCTTCTATTACAAAATCATTAGGATAATTATTAAGCCAAGGGGTTTCATAAAAGGCATTTTTACCGATATAGGTAACACTATTAGGTATTCTAACTGTAGTTAAATTAGAGCAATAATAAAATGCCCCCCCTTCGATGGTTTTAACGCTACTTGGAATATACACATTTGAGAGATAATTCGAAAAAGAAAAAGCGCTTGCAGCGATTGTCTTGACATTATTAGGAATTAAAACATCTTTACTCGAACCGTAATAATGCAACAATACTCCATCTTTAATATCATAAAGACTGGCTGCTTTTACATCTTTTATGGCTGCAAAGGAAAACAGAAAAACAATAACAAAAAAAGCAACTAAAAATATATTTATTAAGTTTTTAAATTTCATATTATCTCACTTTCTTCATCATTTCTTCGGCCTAGCCGTCACATGATTTGCCGTTGTATACGCACTCCAAGAAAGTCCGTTGTAGGCTCTCACCAAATAAGTATAGGCTTTGCCGTTGGTAAGTCCCATATGAACATACGATGTTCCGGTGACTACAGCTAACGTGCTGTATTTTCTAGAAATAGAGTCATACGTAAATATTTTATAGCTTTTTGCTCCCGCAACGGCAGTCCAGCTGAGGGTCACTTTCCCGTCTCCTGCCGCGGCTTTAACACTCGGAGCGGCTATCGGCATTGCTTTAATAAGATTTGCGCTCGTATAGGTACTCCAATAGCTTCCGTTATAAGCTCTGACAAGATAGGTATATAGGATTCCGTTCGTAAGGCCGCTTATTGTATAGTTAGTATTCGTAACTGTTGTTAACGGGGTAAAAGATTTTTTTGATGAGTCATAAGAATAGATCTTATAGCTTGTTGCTCCCGCCACTTTTCCCCATTTCAGAGTTACCGTTTTATCGCTTGCAGTCGCGCTCACCACGGGCGCGCTTATAGGCTTTACGCTTATATGGTTTGCGGTAGTATAGGGACTCCCTATTGTACCCTTATAAGCTCGTACCAAATAAATATAGGATTTTCCATTTATCAAACCGCTTTGCGTATAACTTAAAGTAGTTGTGGTCGCTAAAGTCTTATATGCTTTACTTGCGCTGTCATAGGAAAATACCTTATAGCTTGTCGCTCCCGGTACCGCGTTCCATTTTAAAATTGCATTGCCGTTGTCAGCCGATGCTGTTATCTTGGGTGCTTGTAGCTTGAGTATCGCGTACGCGTTAATAAGACCATAACCGGTTTTTGTATCAAATCCCTTTGAATAAATATCTGTAGCCGAAGATTTCAATATCTGCTCAAATTGATCCGGCGTTATATTTGGATAATAGGCAGCAGTCAAGGCAGCAACACCCGCAACGCAGGGCGATGCGAAGGATGTGCCCGAAACGCTCGCGTAAGCGTAACCGGTTTTATAATCAACTGTAGTAGCCACGAGCTCACCGGGAGCAGCGATATCAACTTTGTTGTTATAGGTTGAAAATGAAGATGGCGATAAAGATTTCTTGACTGAGCCCACGCTGATTACATGATCAAAACTTGCGGGATAGCTGTATTTGGTTCTGTTTGCAACTACCGGATCATCACCGGAATTACCCGCGGCTGCCACGATGATGCAGCCATTCTGATAGGCGTATTGGATTGCATCATCAAAGGCTTTGCTATATTGCGTGCCGCCCAGACTTAAATTGATGATTTTGCATCCGGCATATACAGAAAAATAGATGGCTTCAATAATATCCGAATCCTTACCCTTCCCGTTGGCATCAAGAACGCGAACCGGTACGATCACAACTTTATTTCCGGCTACGCCGGCTATGCCTATTTTATTGTTGCAGGTTGCTGCTATGATCCCCGTTACGCATGTACCGTGGCCGGCACTGTCATAGGTAACATAATCTCCGTCTATTACATCATAACCGCCTTTGATAATGGCACCTGTTAAATCTTCATGGCCACGAAATATACCCGAATCAATAACTGAAATATAAATATTGCTCGCGGTACTTTGTATATCCCAAGCCTTGGGTATATTCATTGCCGATAGCTGCCATTCGTAGGTATTATAAAATTCATCATTTGGCACCGATAAAGCAGCTATTGCATCCGATTGACTTGACGAGATCGGCTCAGATGGCTTCTCAATTAATTGTGTTATTTTATCTTCTTCTATGCTTTTCAAAGAATCTCCGAATCTCTTTTTCAGCGCTTCTATTCCCGAATTCGATTTCACCGCAAAAGTTCTGCGTTCACTCACTCCCACAACGCGATAATTAATACCTTTTAATAGCGTTGATATCTCTTGAAGTGATCGATCATTTTTAAACGTGACTATGTACGATATCATTTCGATCTTATCAAAGGCATTTGATTGTCTTTGCTTTGCTGCCGATGAGATATTCGGAAGCTGATTATAGCTGTATTTTGATTCTTTAATTATTTGTTGAAAATTTTTATCATGTTCTTCAAAAGGATTTTCGGACGCTGAAACAGCGTGATTCGAAAAAAAATTAACGATAAAGCAAATCGTTAATAAAATAATACCTGTGCGTTTGAATATTTTCATGTGCCTAATGCCCCATTTCATAACTTCTTGATTTGAGTATAAAATCCTTAGCGGATTTTGTCAAGTAAATTGAATATCTCATTTTTTGAACAAGTTGATTTTATATTACTTTCATGATTTATAATTATTTTATTGACATAATTTTTATTAAATCATATAATGTTAACTGACAATATTTTAAATATTCAGAAAACAATGATCAGAGAAAGTAGCATAATCCTTTCGATTATCAGAGAGCCGCGGCGCTGAAATGCGGCAATCGAGACTTATGTGAAGTTCCTTTGGGAGTTTTTGAACTGAAAAATTCAGTAGGTTCAAGCGGAACTGCGCCGTTATCATAGCAGGCGGGTATTGATGCTTTGTGCGGCGTATCCGGCAGAGAGGGTTTTAACCAATAAAGGTGGTACCGCGATAACATTCGTCCTTTGATTTTCAAGGGATTTTTTTATTTTGATTCGTTGATGAAAAGGAGAAAATCATGTACTTCAATGAAACGGCAGAAACAATGCCTAAAAACCAGATCAAAAAGCTTCAGTCGGAAAGGCTGGTAAAGCTTGTGCAAAGGCTTTATGAACATGTGCCTTTCTACAAACAAAAATTTGATGAAATGAATTTAAAACCGTCAGATGTACAAAGTGTTGATGATCTGCATAAATGTCCGTTTACCATCAAGCAAGATCTGCGCGACAATTATCCGTTCAACCTTTTTGCCGCGCCCATGAAAGACATCGTGCGGGTGCATGCCTCCAGCGGCACGACAGGCAAGCCGACGACGGTGGGCTACACGAAGAACGACATCGATACATGGGCGGAGCTCGCGGCGCGCTGCCTAGGCTGCGCCGGCGCGAATGAAGACAGCATCGTACAAGTGGCTTATGGATATGGGTTGTTTACGGGCGGGTTGGGGCTGCATTACGGCGTTGAGCGCTTGGGCGGCACAGTCATCCCGATATCGGGCGGAAACACCGAAAAACAGCTTATGCTGATGCAGGACTACGGTTCCACTCAGCTGGCATGCACGCCGTCTTACGCGCTTTATTTGGGCGAAGCTTTGGATGCAGCGGGTAAAACAACGGATGACATCAAGCTGAGATCGGGAATTTTTGGGGCGGAACCCTGGAGTGAAAGCCTGCGCAAAAAAATCGAGGGAAAATTAAAGATTAAAGCGTATGACATTTACGGTTTGTCGGAGATTATGGGGCCGGGCGTCGCGATGGAATGCGAATGCCAAAACGGGCTGCACATCTGGGAAGATCACTTTATCGCGGAAATCATTGATCCGGATACGCTGGAAGTGCTGCCGGACGGAATGGAAGGCGAGCTGGTGATAACGACGCTTACCAAAGAGGGCATTCCGCTTTTGCGATACAGAACCCGCGATATTTCAAAAATTTATACAGAGCTCTGCGCCTGCGGCCGCACACACGCCCGCATCGCGCGCGTGAAAGCCCGTACGGACGACATGCTGATCATCCGCGGTGTCAACGTATTTCCGTCGCAGATCGAAAGCGTACTGCTCACGGTCAAAGGCGTGGAACCGCATTATGAAATCATCGTTACACGCGAAAACGCTATGGACAGTTTGGAAATCCATGTTGAGCTGAGCGAAGATTTCGCTTTCGATACGATTTCTTCCGTCGAAACGCTTGCAAAAACGTTGATAAATAAGTTAGAATCTGTTTTAGGTATATCTTCAAAGATAAAGCTTGTCGAACCTCGCTCCATCACCCGGTTTGAAGGCAAGGCCAAACGCGTGATCGACAAACGAAAGGAGAATTCGTAATGGTCAAACAAATATCCGTTTTTATGGAAAACCGATCCGGCAGATTAAATCATTTACTGAAAATACTCTCTGAGAATAAAATCAATATATGCTCCTTAGCCATAGCCGACACGGGCGAATACGGCATCGCGCGTCTGATCGTAAAGGAACACGAAGCCGCAACGCAGGCCATTAAAGATAATGGGATGACCGCCTGCGAAACCGATGTGCTTGCCATCGAGGTGGATGATGAGCCGGGAAGCCTTTATGCGGCAACAAAACTTTTGGCAGACAATAAAATCAACGTGGAATATGCGTATTCCGCGATTCCCGCCAAGCCTTCCAAAGCCATCATCATTATGAGGGTAGACGATATTGAAGGCGCTGTGAAGGTAATCGCAAATGTTGACCATGTGGATTGCATAGAAAATTTCTAGTTCTTTTTCGAGTTGAATTATACAAAAAGCGGGAGCAATTTGAATTTGCTTCCGCCTTACTTTTATTCATCTAAATATATCTGACTGCAATGACTTGTTATCAGCTCGGACAATACGGAGAAGATTCGCCTGAACTTTATATATTGACTTTATAGCTCATTCAATTGAAGCAAAGCGTCCACATAAATTTCGGTGGTCAGCAGCATCTTATCGACAGAGATCACCTCGTCTGACATATGAACCCGGTTGGCGTCTCCCGGAAATTCTACACCGAATGCCACCACATTTTCAAATGCGCGGGAATATGTCCCTCCGCCGATGGTGAACGGTTTATGCTCGGTATCTCCGGTTACCTTGACGTAGGAAGAATACAGCGTTTTGACAAGGTCGGATTCCGGATCGACAAAAAGCGGCGGATGCGTACCTTCAAAAAGATAGGTCAGTCCAGCTTGTTCGCAGGCATTTTTTAATGCTTCGGCATAAGCATTGAATTCGACCGTGATCGGATAACGAATATCGATGGTAGCCGTTATGGTTTCTTCCTTCATGGAGATCAAGCCGATATTTAAGGTAAGCTCTCCGTACTCGTCGCTGCATTTGATTTTGCAGCTTTCCCCCGTGAAATCCGTGCCGATGGTTTGATTAAAGGCGTTGACAAATGGGCTGTCAATATCAACGCTGCCCAAAAATCGCAGCATATGCGTGACCGCATTCACTCCGAAAGAGGGGGTGCTTGCATGTGCGGATGTGCCGTGCAGTGTAAGCTTCAAACGAGTATCCTTTAGATCGGATTCGCATTTCATATGCGTTTCAACGGCATAGATTTGAAATTTCTGCTCGATTGCTTTCAGCGCTTCTTCAGGCCCCTCAAGTACGCAGACGCAGGCGGGCGCAACCACATTTTTCGCCTCGCCTCCTTTGATATCTGCAATTCTTATTACGCCGCCGGTATTCGCTTTCCTTTCGATAGAGGCGTTGAAACCGCCTTTTTCTCCAAAGATAAGCGGGAAATCAGCATCGGGTGAAAAGCCCATCGTAAAGCCGCCCTCCACCTTTTTATAATGCTCCACGCAGCGGAAACCGGTTTCTTCGTTGGCTCCGATCACTAGGCGTATCCTCTTTTTTAAATCAATGCCGAGATCCTTAATGATCTTCATCGCATACAATGCCATGATTGCCGGACCTTTGTCGTCGCAGACTCCGCGGCCGTAAAGCTTGCCGTCGTCAATTTCTCCTTTGAACGGATCATGGATCCAACCCGCGCCTTCGGGTACGATATCCACATGGCATAAAATACCGATCAAATCCTCACCCTTACCCATTTCGATATATCCTGCATAGTTATCCAAATTTTTGGTGGTAAAGCCCAGCGCTTCTCCCTGGCGCAGCGCTTCTCCCAATGCTTTCGCGGGGCCTTCTCCGAAAGGCATTCCTTCTTTGGGTTCTTCTCCCACGCTTCGGATGGCAATCAAAGACTGAATCCCCTTAATGATCTCATCCTTATATTGTTCTACAAGCTTTTTAATTTCCATTCTTCCTCCATGGATTTCCGTTTCTTGTTTTTAGTTTATCAAACTTTGTAAGTCAATCATAGAAATCAGGGACATGTTTGTTTTTTTAGTAAGCATTCTAAACCGTATTTTGTTTTTATGCTATAAACAATATGTACATTTTTTTATTTTCTATGAAATGAGAGATATTGTATGTTATTTACCGCAGAATTGATTGATGATCTTTAAACTTTTGAGAAGATGCCCATGCACAGACATTTTTTTACCGAAAGGAACAATTGTAGAGATTTACGGAATTGAAGACGGCGAATTTTTATTCTATCATGCTTCGATTCCGCATTTTTCAAAGTTATCCCTGGTATAATTTCAAGCCGGTTAAATAAAAGTTTTCTTGACAAAATGTTCATCATTTTTTATAATGTTATCAATATTTAACAGATAATGACAGGGAAAAGTAATTTTACTCTGCATCCCAGAGAATCGCCGGGCGGTGAAAGGCGTGATGAAGATCAAATGAATACACCCTTGAATCGCAAGCCCGAAACAATAGTAGGGTTTGCCGGAAAAGCTTCCGTTACAGAGCGTGCGCAGCACATAAGCGGGTTTTTTATAAACCAAACAAGGTGGTACCGCGGGTTAAAGAATTAATTCGTCCTTATACAATAGTTGTATAGGGACTTTTTTTATACCTTGAAGGAGGACGACAAAATGCATAAGATGTGGGATGAGAAAACAGAAACGATGTCGCGTGACGAGCTGCATTCGCTGCAGACCGATAGGCTCAAGGATATGGCGGAACGCATATATGAACATGTGCCCTTTTACCAAGCGGCTTTTAAAGAAAAAGGGCTCGAACCGGGCGATATAAAAGATATTGATGATTTGGCCGATCTGCCGTTTACTACCAAAGCCGACCTGCGCGACCATTATCCCAAACAACTTTTTGCCGTTCCGGATGATGAGGTCGTGCGCATTCACGCTTCCAGCGGAACTACGGGAAAACCGACCGTGGTAGGTTATACCCAAAACGATATCGACCTTTGGGCGGATGTGATGGCGCGTTCGCTGGTAAGCGCCGGCGCCACAAAACGGTCAGTTGTGCAGAATGCACTGGGTTACGGACTTTTTACCGGAGGTCTGGGCTTTCATTACGGCGCGGAACGTCTGGGCGCGCAGGTAATACCCATATCCGGAGGCAACACCGAAAAACAGATCATGATCATGCAGGACTTCAACTGCGATATTCTGGTTGCCACGCCTTCCTATGCCATGCATTTGGCGGAGGTGTTGGAGGAAAAGGGATATTCGCCGGAAGACATCCGTTTAAATTCGCTCCGCTTGGAGCGGAACCTTGGACCGAGGAAATGCGCGATGCCATCGAAAAGAAGCTCGGCATCAAAGCCATCAACAGCTTCGGCATGTCCGAGATCATCGGCCCCGGCGTTGCCATGGAATGCTTGGAACAAGCCGGGATGCATATATGGGAAGACCATTTTGTGCCGCAAATCATCGATTCTGAAACGGGCAAATTGAAAGGGGAAGGGGAAACGGGCGAGCTGGTGATCACAGCCATGACCAAGGAATGTCTGCCGCTGCTTCGATACAGAACACGGGACATCGCAAGGCTTGAGACCGCCCGCTGCAGCTGCGGACGCACGATGGCGCGCATCCAAAGGCTGACCGGACGGACGGACGACATGCTGATCATCCGCGGCGTCAATGTGTTTCCGTCACAGATCGAAGGCATATTGCTCGAAACGGAAGGCGCCTCGCCAAATTATCAGTTGGTGCTTACGACCGTCAACAATATGACGAGTCTGGAAGTCAAGGTGGAAGTAACGCCCGACTACTTTACGGATGACATCAAACGGCTTTCGGGCCTAAGCGAAAAGATCGGAAACAAGATCAAGACCTTTATCGGCATCAATGTGAAGATATCGCTGCACGAACCCAAAACCCTGCCCCGAAGCGAAGGGAAGGCCGTGCGGATCATCGATAACCGAAAGAAATAAACAAGGCAGGGAACATTCGGTTCTCTGCCCTTAGTTTATTCGTTATATTAGTATGGAAACAAGCGTATTGCGGTAAAGGTAGGCAAGTTCCCGGTACAAATCGAGATTCCCTTTAAAAATTGCCCAGTCAAGCAATAGAGAGAAGATAAAACGTGAAATCATCTCGCTGTAAAACACGGTGTTGATATCGTCCCTAAACACCTTTTCGCCTACGCCGACCGACAATATCTCGGAAAATACCTTTGTTTCCATTTCTATTTTTCTGAGCACCTTGTTTTTATCCGAATTGATCATTACGCGGTGATAATTAGTGATGATATTGAGTTTATCTTCTTTGCAGTAATCCGCGTACCACATAACCGCGCGCTCAAAGCGGTGCACGGTGGGTAAGGTATAGGTTTGTTCGTAAGCGCGGTAAAATTCGTTTTGGATCTGGCGGTATTGCTGAATAGGTATATCATATTTGGAATCGAAATGATGGTAAAAAGAGCCCTTGGTGACGCCGGCTTTTTTGCATATTTCATCAACGGAAACATCATCGAAATCCCGTTCGCGAAACAGCTCCTTTGAAATATCCAATAAAATCTGTTTTGTCTCATTATTTTCTTTGATGTTTTTTCTGTACATATTCCTCCTCGATCCGGTCTGGCATAAACTGATTAAGTATCGTTTCGAATCTAAATTAGGAAATTATCAGTCATTACTAAATATAATACCACAATTACAATGGATTTTATATAGTTAATTATCTATTCTTCTCAGTTTGAAATCAATCAATTTAAATAAAACTTTTTATTTTTCAAGAGTGCTTGACAACGATACCACAGTATGCTATTATTCAATTAACATACTGCAGTATGCAGTTATAGGAGGTTTAATTTAATGGCAGATCTTAAACAATTATCCCAATTACTCGGCGACCTGGATGAAGAAGGCGTTCTCAGCTTTTTGAAGGATTACATAGCCGGGGGCGCTAACGCTGAAGACGGCTTCAAAGCGGTTACGGCTCTTCAGGAAGGTATGGCTATCGTAGGCGACTTATTCGAAAAAGGCGAATATTTCGTAGGCGACCTTATTTTTGCAGGCGAAATCCTCACTGGCGCTATCGATACCTTAAAACCGATCCTCTCCGGCGGCGGAGCAGCTAAGATCGGCAAACTCGTTCTCGGAACCGTTCACGGCGACTTGCACGATATCGGCAAAAACATCTTCAAAAACATGGTTGACATTGCAGGCATTGAAGTGTTTGACCTTGGTATCGACCAATCCCCCGAAACTTTCGTTGCTAAAATCAAAGAAGTTCAGCCCCAGATCGTCGGTATGTCCGGCGTTTTAACCCTGGCTCTTGACAGCATGAAAGACACCGTTGAAGCAATCAAAGCCGCAGGTCTCAGAGACAGCGTTAAGATTATCATCGGCGGAAACCCTGTAACGAAAGAAGCTTGCGAACAGATCGGCGCTGACGCGTTCACTACGAATGCCGCAGAAGGCGTAAGAATCGCTCAAGGCTGGCTTAAATAAGTTTATATTTACAATACTTCCAAAAGATCGGTTCCGTGTAGGACCGATCTTTTTTATTATAATATTATGTAAGTTTACCTTAAAAGTTTTCTTACCAATGCAACAGTGAAGTATGACATGAGGACTACGCCAAGGAAACCTTCAACAACGGATATGATCCCACTGTATTTAGTTAATGGGGTTATATCGCCAAATCCGATAGTCAAAAAAGTGATACCGCTAAAATACATTGACTCCCAAAATTTACTGCCAAAGGTATGTCCGTTTGTAAAGGCGACCCATCCTTGCCACCAATTCAATAGACCAAAACCTATTATACAACTAAACGCAGCTGCAAGTATGGTTCCAGGTTTCGTACCGTAACCACCGACCCAGCCGAATACTTTATAAAATATTTTCCTAATACCTTTCATATCTTTCGTTTTAAATTTCATATAAGCCCTGTAGGCATTATCTTCATCATCATAATATCCGATACTGTGGAAATTCTCTTTCAACATCCTAAATTGTGACGAAATTTCTTGATTGCTAAATGATTTAGTTTTATTTGATATATGGCGTAATTCAGCGCTAACAAATTCTTCATTTATTAAAATACTATCTTGATAATTTAAGCCACATAAAATTGCGTTACTGTTTTTTTTGAATTGAATATTATCAATCCAATTAATATAAACATGTCCTAAATTTTTAGTATTTAAAAATGATAATCTTTCAACTTTACATGTTTCGCATTTAACTGTTTTTTCTATTATACAATTTTGTATGATTATTTCATTTATATAATCAAATTGCATATCCACATCTGCTTTAAATATATTGTCAATAAATATAATTCTTTTCATCGACGAATTATTAAATGTTGTTGTTTCTTCACCAAATTCAGCATGATGAAATCGAATTTCGCTATTATTCAAATCTGAATCACAATTTTTAAATGTTGCCATAGTTCTTTTGAAGTTAGCATATTCAAATCTAATAATGCCGGAGTTAAATTTTGCGTTATTAAAATTCAATATACCCTCACCGAAATCTGTTTGTACAAAGCTTTTGAATCCATTACCGAACAGAATTTCAAGAAATAATTTTTCTCCTTTCCCAAAAATACTACGTGAAAAAATAACATCACCATCTTGAAAAGTACTACCGCTA
>DAITPG010000043.1:0-12608 GCA_036833715.1 Eubacteriaceae bacterium
ATTATCCAACACCTGCAAAACGTCCTGCATATAGTGTTTTAAATAAAAACAAAACATCTTCGGAAAGCTCCGCTTCGGCGCGGGGGGAAAGCATCGGATTTTTTTGCGCCTGTGTTTCGCCCTCTTCCAAGTCTTTCTCGGTGGGCATATAAATGGCTACGTTTTGCGTTGCGGTTATTTTTAATTCCGTCAGTTTGTTTTTGATGTCGCTGAACTTTTCCTTGCTTTCTTGACGGGCGGCCTGCACTTCTTTTTTAAGGCTGACCCCAAGCATCGTGATTTCGCTGACAAAAGGCAGAAACATCAAAATCAAAAGACCTCCGATGATGATGAGATCCAGCTCGGCAGGTTCTTTGATGATCCGTTCCCGAAATAGGACAATGTATTTGATGCCGCACGCGATCAGCAGCAAAGCGTAGCAAACCTTAAAAACTCTGCGGTGATTTCCTTTCAGATAATCGATGATTTTCTTACCCATTCCGCTGTCCTTTCATATCTGATTTATTTATAGCACACAATTACAGAATTTTCCATCTTTTTAATTTTGCGGCGTACATCCAAAAAAAGAGCCTGAATAAGCTCTTTGAACCGACGATAACGCCCGTGCGGCTGTAAATATATTACATTGCGCACGCGTGGTTTATTATGTTAAAATAGTTGCAAGCGTTCCAAAGAAGGACGAATTAATCAATCCTATGATTAGGGGTTAATCTATGAATCAGCTCGGAAATTCTTTAGAAACAAGGCAAAATAATAAAGCTGCAATCTTTTCGCTTCAAATCCGATTTAAAGCAGGCCTCGCTTTATTGAAATACTTTGAAGCGATTTTTCGCACCGTACCCATTCACCGCTTCAATGGCTTTTATTTTTACGGTGATGAAAACCAATCAAACGGCGCAACCGAATATATCGTGCTGATCGCAGGAGAAAATCAGGCATTGCTGGAAGCCATCCGCAAAGTGCTGAAAAATGCGCCGGAATTTTTGCAACTACTATCAAGCGAAAATATGGTCATGGAAAAATTCAGCTTGCGCAGCGCGCCTTTAGCCAAAATCGCAAACAACCGAGTAAAAACCACAAGAAAATATCCTCCTGTCGTTCTGGAGGGCGCAGCTTCAGCCAAAGAAAAAAAGCGCTTCGTTTCGTCCGCTGCGTTTCTCTCGGAGCCCTGCAAGCGATGCGGTCATGACGCGGACGGGCTAAGCTTCTGCCCGAACTGCGGCAGACAGCAAAGACGCCTGCGCGGATTGACGCTTGTGTATCTGATTGCGATGTTTGCATACACCATCCTTCGATTTATGAGCGACTTCGATCCCTCATGGCTAAGTGCCCTCCATCCTTTTGTCTGGATAATGCTCGGCATCACTGCGATTCAAATACTCGGTATGCTATTGGGTATAACGTTGCTGATATTGTATCGGAAAGCGGGCTTTTGGCTATTAGTGGCGCTGAAATCAGCGGACGTGATCCTATATGTTGTTGTTATGGGATCTATAGACTTTTATGTAGTATTTGCTGCACTGTTCGGATCCCTTGTTTTTATCTTTCTTTTGTATACAATGCTTCGCAAAGACCTTCCGCATATGAAATAGCTGCGTCGGCTATAAAGCGTTTTTAGTAAGCTCCTAATTTAAGTTTTGGGAGCTTTTTGAATTTTAAAATCGGAATTATTTATATTCAATTGTTTTTGCTTCGAGATGGAAGAGTTTTCTCAAGAGCCGATTTCGTAACAAACTTTATAATATGGTATAATTTAATCAGTAAGACCTTCGTGTGCTGCGGGGCTTGGGCTTTTGTTTTTTCTTTTTGCCGTCAGACATAATTTTTCGTAGGATGACCAGAAAGAGTGCAAACAAGGCTAACGCAATCAAAAAATTGATGATATCTCCGCTTGTCAGCGACTGTATGTATTTTAACAGCGTCTGATCGCCCGTTTTTTCTTCTTCCGCAGTCACATCAAGAGATATGGCGGGCACTCCCGTGGTGTCTACGGCCGCAATTTTACCGATCATTTCAACCAAACGGTTTCCGTAGCCGCTACCGGGTGAAGCCCATCCGGTTCCGTAGGGATTGTCGGCAACGCCGAGCCACTGCACATAGATCGCCTTTCCGCGCAGGCTTTCGCTGAAACGCGGATCGACACATGCATTTACCAACGCGTCCGAGGAACCGTAACATTTCAGATGCTGCACCACGCCGCGGATACCCAGCTGCATATCCGCGAAGGCCGCGCCTTGCACGCCCCCGCCCGTGGCGCCTAAGCCTCCGAAATTGTTCTGGGTAGCCACAACATCGCCTCCAAAATTCAAATAGCCGGTTTCGTGCATCATCAGCGCAAAGGCCACATCCGCGTTGACGCCTTCCGCTGCGGCTTCCTTGATGGTGGTTACCACAAATTCTTTGGCGTAAGCTTCATCGATCGGGTTCAGTCCGTCTTCCTTATTGTATGTAATCAGGTATTTATACATCTGCTCGGCTGTAAGCGTGCCTTTGCCCATGATCGGCAGCAGCGTTTCTTCGGCTGATACGACGCTTGGTGCAAAAGCCCAAAATAATAAAATCAAACCCATAATAACGACATATTTTTTCACATTGATACCTCATAATGATTTTACCCCGACTTTTATGCAGAATATGTCGAATCGGATTTGGTTATTTTTAAGATTCTGCGAGGACACCTCATATGAAAAAACTGCTTAAAAAGCTCATGATCGCCCTGTTAATTTGTGCCGGCGCGTTCACGATATACATTTTCGCCACATTGCCCGATATCAATAAAGAAACCTACCGCCAGGTCACAAAAGCGGAGGTCATATCCTCCGACGGCACAACGCTCGGCCAGATCGCTTCCAAAAATATTACCTACGTTACACAGGAAGATATCCCCCTGACGCTTATGCACGCCGTTGTGGCCGTTGAGGACAAGCGGTATTACGATCACAAGGGCGTCGACCTGCGCGGCATATTGCGCGCGTTTGTGGAAAATCTGAAGGCAGGGGAGATCACCGAAGGCGGCAGCACCATCACCCAGCAGGTCGCCAGCCTTTTGTATTTCGATAAAAGCCAATCGTACATACGCAAAGCCAGAGAAGCCATTACCGCATTAAGACTGAATAAAAAATATACGAAAGAAGAAATATTGACCATTTATCTCAACGAAATCTATCTGGGAGGCGGAGCCTACGGCGTTTACGAGGCCTCGCAGACCTACTTCAGCAAAACGCCCAAGCAGCTTACTCTTGCCGAATGCGCCATGCTCGCGGGCATTATTCAGGCTCCCTCGGCTTATTGTCCGCTGACGGAGGAAGGCTACAGTTATGCCGATGAACGTAAAAACAAGGTGCTCGATGTCATGGCGCTGGAAGGCTACATCACGGAGGACGAGGCGGAAGCCGCCAAGGCGCAAAAGGTGGTGATCGACCCCGCCAATGAAAGCGCCTTCACAAACGGCAGCTGTCTGGAAGGCTGCGAATCGTATATGAACCGCGTTTATGACCAATGCGTGGCTATGCTCAAGCAATATTACATGGACAACCTGCGTTACAATGAGACCGAAGCGGCCTACGAAGCCGAAAATGTATTATTCACCAGAAACCTTACCATCAACGTTACGCTCAATTACGGCATGCAGAAAAACGCACTCGATTCCATCGAGGCCATGCTTTCTTCCAAGGACAGCCTTGCGACCGCCGCGCTGGTATCGGTTGATTCCAACAGCGGCAATGTGCTTGCGTATTACGGCTCCAACACCTATCTGGATATGGCGCAAAGTCCGCGCCAGCCGGGCAGCACCATCAAACCGCTGTATCTGGCCTATCTCATCGAGAACCAAATCGCCGATAAAAATTCCGTCGTCAAGGACGAGCCCATCAATATCGGCGGTTATACGCCCAACAATTTTGCGGGCAAATATTACGGGTATTCCACGATGCGCGAAGCGCTGGTGCATTCCATGAACAGCGCCTGCCTGCAGTTTTTTTCCATGGCCAACACAAGGCAGGAAATCGACTTTGTCAAAACCCTGGGCATATCAACCATCACCGAGGAAGATTACAACTCGGCTTTTGCGCTGGGCGGCATGTACAAAGGCATCAAGCCGTCCGAATTGGTGATGGCTTATGCCGCAATCGATAACGGCGGTATGCTTTACAATATCAATTACGTGGTTTCCATCGTGGACGAAGAAGGCAAGATCGTATTTCCCAAAGAAAACAAGGGAACCAAGGTATTATCGATCAATACCGTTACGCAGCTGAAAAGCTGTCTTGAAAGCGTAGTAATCCGCGGTACGGCCACCGCCGCCTCCACGGGCTACGCGACGATAGGCAAAACGGGCACCACGGACAACGGCCGCGACGTATGGTTTGCGGGCGCCACCGGCAACGTGACCACCGCCATCTGGTGCGGCAATGTGGACGCCAAGGAGGTTTCGGGAATCTCCAGCAGCTGGTGTTCGGGCATTTACAAAAAAATGGTGTCCGAAAGCATCAGCGACGGAGTCTTTCCCAAAAACAAGCTGACAAACCAGCGCAGCGAATCGACCGTAACCATCGATATCTTGATGAATGATAACGCATCCACCGACGATATCAAGGACGCGGATGTTGTAAGCATCCTGATCCCGGATTATGAAGAATCGGCGTTTGGGAGTAAGGAAGTCGTTAAATGCACCATCGATTCCACAACGGGCATGCTGTTTGTCGAGGGCAAGTGCAGCGAAGAAAATCGCGTCGTGAAATATTATCTGAAATCACAGGCGCCTACGGAATATTGCAACAAAAACCATCTGTTTGACAATTGGGACGACTGGTTCAGAAAGTACTGGAACCGATAGCTATTAAAAAAACTCCGCAGCAGTGGAGTTTTTTTGTAGATGGTCAATTCGTCAAAATAAATTCCACCAGAAGTATCGATATAATAATCAACCCGGCCAGAGTCACGGTGATGATTTTTGTAATTTTTCCTAAAGGGTAAGTCAAAATATTCAATACGCTTGTAGTAATGACTGCTATAGAAGTTAAAAATTGATATTGCATCTTATAAAGCCCTATACCCGCCGCAATTAAAATCAAAAATACAAGCGGATATTTGATTAACTTGGTCATAATCATCGGGCTGTATTTTTTCCCGCTGTCGACATACACGCCGTCAACGGCGATATCCGCTTTCATTCCCAGATAAACCAGATGCACTTCTTTGCCGTCGATGGTCAGCAGCTGATCGTTTCCGGAATCAAAGTAAATCGGAAACCGATAGCCGTCGATTTCCATAACGTGTTTTCTGCTCGACCACGGATGCATCCAAAACGATAAACGATGCTCGTTTTCGTTGATATGGATAGTCCAGTATTGTTCGTTCAAACCCTTTTCTCCTAAACCGGATTATACAAAATATCCTATAATTCAATTTCAATAAATAAAAACAAAATAGCTCAAAACAAATACGGCAATACCGTATAAAACCATATAAATGATTTTTTTATTGGTCGGCTTGTTCGAAGTTGCCGTTTTGATGCAAAAACGCAGATAGGGCATCCACAAAATAACGGCACCCACCAAAACTTCAACATCCCTGGCCAACACGGAAATTATCAAACCGGCTGTCAGCCACCATGTCGGGTGGAGGAGCATATAAACAATTTCCCACGCAGGATATTTTATTAAAGGCGCATATGCTTTCCCGCTGTTCAAAAATATTCCGTTCACCGAAAGATCGGCTTCTCTTCCCCGTACTCTCAGATACATTTCGGTTTCGCCGATAGCTATAACATGTTCAAAACCTGATAGGGTTGACAAACCCACGGGCTTGATTGTCGCTGAAACTCCGTCTGCTTCGACCACGTCCTGATCGAAAGAACTGATTTTGGGAAAAAATTGTATCCGATGTTGGACTCCCTCAATTTCGACTTGCCAGTTTCTTGTTTTTTCCACGTATTCCCCTATACTTATCGTTAATTCTATTATATAAAGTGTGTAGCGGCAAGACAAGAAAAATCTTCCGCCGTATGGCAGAAGATTAGTGGCCTCAATCAAAGGTACGCTTTAAAAACAGACTCAAGGAGCAGTCGGAGCTGATCGGGCGTTACACAAAATACAATGGCTACGCCCTCTGCAGAACATTCCGTTGAATCGATCTCGTGCCGGTCGGCCTGCTCATCAGTCACCGAGATCATGCAGGAGCTGACGGCGGAAACGACCGCCTTGATATGCCCTACGATGCCGCCCGCTTCCGTAACCCTGCGCGCAATTTCTTTGAGCAGTGCGTCAAGCGTATCTTTCGCTTTTTCATACGGTTCATGGAGTTTGAAATGATAGCTGCCGATCACGCTGGCGTCATGCGTGGTTACTTCCACGGGCGCGTGCTCATGCTCATGCCCGTGTTCATGTTCATGTTCATGATGATGTTCATGATCGTCATGGCCTTCCCCGCAACCGCATTGGCAGTGCTCATCGTGGATGTGTTCTTTTTCTTCATTGCTCATAAGCGTCTCCCTTCTCGCTTCCCAGCATCACATCAAAAATATGCGGGTCGATCGGCCCGGCGGCACTCACCGCGTAATACCGCGCGCTGGCATTGTATTGCGTCACTGATGCCAGCGTTTGCGCCAATACGGCTTCATCGACCAGATCGGTTTTATTGATCAAGATCACCTCGGCGGCGTTCAGCTGATCCTTCAAAAGCATTTCCATGGGGCGAACCAGCCGCAGCCAGCGTTTTGCGTCCGTCACGCAGGTCACATAAATCTGCTCCTGCGGCATCGATGCGGCGATGATCTCCATGATATTGTGCGGATAGGCAACGCCCATCGCTTCCAAAATGATCAGCTCGGGATCGTACTTCTTTTTAATTTCCATCCGTCCGATCACCAGATCTCCCGACATCGAGCAACAGACGCAGCCCGAAAACATCGTGGAAACTTCGTATCCATTGCCTCGGAGCAGCTTGTCGTCCACGCTGATCTCGCCGATCTCATTTTCGATGATCACTACTTTTGCGGCCTTGTCGGTCTGCCCGCCGATCACAGTACGTGCCAGCTGTAAAACGATGCTGGTTTTGCCGGAGCCCAAAAAACCGCCCACAATCAATATTTTCATATTTATTCAACCACCTTCACCTGATATCAAGGAGTACATACTAATGTATGCGCAATGGCAGACGATCATTATCTGTAAACTTCTTTACTCAGCTTTTTCGCCTCATCCACGATCCAGCTGTTCACTTCCATTACTTTCGGCTCCGTGCGGTCCAGCGTGGTAACGCCGCCGCTGAAAATGTATCCGCCCTCCGGCGCCAGCTTCGCAAATGTGTCACGCACCGCCTGACGCACCTCTTCCTCATCGACGACCGGCCAGGTGGAAGGCATGCGATATTCAAAGCCGCCGTTGATGGCCAGCTTGCGTCCGTATTTCTTCTTTGCGGCCACAAGGTCGTTTTGCACCTGCGCGGGGTCCCAAACGCTCACACCGATCTCCACCATGTAAGGCATCAGATCCTCGCAGCGTCCGCAGTTGTGATAAAAGATCGGGATGTTCGCTTCCCGTGCGATATCCAGGCATTGTTTATAGCGAGGCACAAAAATTTCCTTAAACAGGGCGGGCGAAATAAAGGGCTGCAGCTTGGATGCCGTATCGTCCAGCAGATAATATCCGTCCGGCTTATAATAATGGATCACGTTTTTGGTTATGTATAAGGAAACGTTCAGCATGTAATCCAGCAGCTCTTCCAATTCCTCCTGCTCTTCGTAGATCGCGCAAAGGCCTTCCGTAAAGCCCATGAAGCTGATGAACTGCTGAAACAGATCGCCGAAACCGCTGATCACAAAGGCTGTTGTTTCGGGGTTTTTCACGTATTTTTCCTTGTCGGCTTTCGCGGCGGCTTCCCAATCAAAGCCGGAATAATCGGGGGCTTTGATCACATCGCGCCATTTTTTGATGTCGGTTAAAATAAAATTATTCGGTTCGGGCAACGCCGCAAAATTCGTTTCTTTATTGGTTACAAAGGTTACGCCCCATGGATCCTTTCCGCCTTGCGGGCTTCTGAATGTTCCCATAACGCAGGGATCTGCCATGGCCATCAACGGGGGATCGGTGGGGGTGCCGAACGGAGCCACAGGTACAAATTCGGGCATCTCTCCGCGCGCCACGCGCAGAAAATTTTCTTTCGGCGTTAAATGTGCTGACATAATTTATCCTCCAAAATTATTAATCTGTTTGACTGACTGAATTAAGTATAACACAACAATTCAAATATACAGACATGCATATAAAATATTAGCTTTCATTTTCAATATCTGTTATAAAAAAATATGCTTACAGCAGCAGAAAGATCAACAAAACCGAACCGATCAAAAAACAATCCATCAGCTTTTCTTTTGGATTACCGATTCGCGCTGCAAAGCCCACACAGCTAGCAACTAGCGAAAGCAAAGAAGCCAAGATTATATATCCCGTGAAGAGCAGGGCAATAACAGCCGCTATCATAATAAAAGATAAAACGAAAAGCCATCGGCCGATCCCCTTTGGGTAAACCTTCCGCTTCACTCCAAAGGGTTTGTATTCAGGCTCAAACATGGCTTCTTTTATTCTGGGCACAAACGGTTTTCCGCTGGTGTCTTTTTCAAAAATCGGGTTATCCATCTCCCGTTCCCTTCCCTTGTTTTATTGAATAAAATACGCAAGCGCTGCGTGCGCGCTCCAAAGCAATGCTGTGATCAATATGCAGATCAATACCTTGTACTTGGTCTGCAAAGCGCTGGAAGCGAATCGGATATTTAAGATCATACCGATGAGCGCGAGGGCGATCGGCGCAAAAATCGTGACCGTGCCGCCCAGACGGATAAACGGGATCAGCAGAGGTGCCAGCACAAAGAGGATACTCCACTGCGGGAATTTTTCAATGGGCGTATACGCTTTTCCGCTGCCGACGTAGATGCCATCCACGGCCACGTCCGCGCGGCTTCCGATCAGTACAAAATGCGCTTCTTTTCCGGCTATCTTAAATTTTTGATCCAGCCCGGCCTTGCCTTTCATGGATTTAAAATTCAATTCCACTTTTCGGCCGTCTACCTTCAGTTCATGCTTGGTAAAACTCATTTGGTTGGGCACAAACACCACGCGGTGATCCTTTCCGTTTACGTTTACGGTCCATTCCATTGTTTTTGCCATCGTTTACTCCTTGCGCTTTCGCTGTTTTACCGCATCATTGTATCATGCTTCGCCTTTAAGATTCAAGACATAAAAATCGGGATGCTCGGGAAGTTTCTTAAAGCCCGCCTTGGCGTACATGGAAACAGGGCCCCGGTATAAGCGCTCAAAAGCGATCTCCTCCGTACCGATCTCCACGGGAGCCGCCGCCACAAGGTCATACTCAAAAACCTTGAAATCACGGACGGCCGCTTTCATCAGCGCCGTCGCAACGCCCATTTTCCGGTAGTCGGGATGGACCACAAAGCAAATGATCAAGCCCGCTTTATGCTCTTTGGTCAGCGGAGCTAATTCGTCCTTCAAACGGGGATACGCCTTGGCGTCGTTGGCGTTCATCCAGCCGATGCATTGTTCGCCGGCAAAGGCAAGGTAGCCCTTCATTTCACCGCTACGGATCGCCTTCAGAGCATCCGCCTTGTTTTCCTCGGCGCTGCGGCTCATCCAAACTTCGGATGAACAGTCCGTGTGGTAATAACGGCAATAACAGCTGGCCCAATGCGGCATATGCCCAAACGACAGACCGCCCAAAAAATCAACATAAGTTTTCGCCAAGGATGCATCCAGTTTTTTGATGGTGATCTTCATCACATTTCCCGCCTTTGTATTAAATATAAATCGATTCCAGATACGCCTTCACGATCTCGGGATTAGGCGAACCCGTCATGGGTTTAGAATGGATGGATGTTGTCACATTTAAGATTTCATATACGTCTTCTTCGAAATACGCGGAGTACTCTTTAAGCGCGTCAAGCGGCATATCCTGCAAAGTTCGGTTGGAGCCGATGCATTCCTTCACCAATCCGCCGATGATAAAATGCGCGTCACGGAACGGGCAGCCCTTTTTCACCAGATATTCGGCCATATCCGTGGCGTTGATAAAGCTGTTTGAAGCGGCGGAAAGCATTTTCTCTTCATGGACGGACATGGTCCCAATCATTTTATTGAATATATCAATGCAGCGCTCCACGGTCTCCACGCTGTCAAACACGCATTCCTTGTCCTCCTGCATATCCTTGTTGTAAGCGAGCGGAAGGCCTTTCATCACGGTCATTAGACTGAATAAAGAACCGTACACGCGTCCCGTTTTTCCGCGGATCAGCTCCGCCATGTCGGGGTTTTTCTTCTGAGGCATCATGGAGCTTCCGGTTGAGAATGCGTCGGACAGTGTGATGTAGCAAAACTCCTCGGTTGACCATAAAATGATCTCTTCGCAAAAACGGCTCAAATGCATCATAACGATGGAAAGCGCGCTTAAAAATTCCAGCAGATAGTCCCGGTCACTAACCGAATCCAGACTGTTCTGAGTTACGGATGAAAATTCCAGAAGGCCTGCGGTATATTCCCTATCGACATCAAATGTGCTGCAGGCCAAGGCCCCGCTGCCGAGCGGCATTTTGTCCGTGCGTTTATAGCAATCCCGCAGGCGGTCGCTGTCCCGCAGAAACATTTCAATGTACGCGCATAAATGATGCGCGAAGGTGATCGGCTGAGCCTTTTGCATGTGCGTATAGCCGGGCATAACAGTAGACAGATGCTCCAGTGCGGTCGATTTGAGCGTACCGATAAGTTCGCCGAGCAGACAGACGATGCCGTTGATCTTGTCCTTGGCATACATGCGCATGTCCAGCGCAACCTGATCGTTGCGGCTGCGCGCCGTATGGATGCGCTTGGCAGCCTCTCCGATGCGTTCGGTAAGCACGGCCTCCACCGCCATGTGGATATCCTCGTACCCGTCGCCTATGACGTATTTGCCTTCGCAAACATCATCTTTCAGCTGCTTTAGCGCCTGCGCGCACAGCTGCGCGTCTTCTGCAGGAATAATGCTCTGCCTGCCGAGCATGCTTACATGCGCAATGCTTCCTTCGATGTCATATTCAAAAAGCTGCCTGTCAAAATGCAGCGAAGAGTTAAAAATATCTGCCGCCTTGTCGGATTCACCCTCAAAGCGTCCTGCCCATAATTTCATAGTTACTCCTTTGGATGATTTTATCTTACCATGTCAGCGCAAAAAAATAAATGACCATTTGTTTCATTCAAATAAAATTAATCTATTGATTGGCTTCGTTAATGGACTTACTGTAATAATTCAAGTCCTCACGCCTTTCCCAGCCCTGCAACATCCAAAAGGCGTTTCCTGTTTCATTTGCGCCAAACACCACCAGCGCCGCTTTATGGATGCCCTCATCACGCAAAGCCGAAAGCGCCGCCTGTACCAATCCTTTGCCTATGCCGTGCTTTCTGAACTCCTGCACAACCGCCGTATGGTAAATAGAGCCGCGGCGTCCGTCATGCCCGCATAAAATCGTTCCCGTTATCCTTCCGTCCTCCTCGCTTACAAAACAGGTGGTCGGATTACGCTTAAGAAATTTTTCAATGCCCTCCCTAGAGTCATCCAGACTGCGCAGTCCCATTCCGGCGGTGCCGCTCCACAGCGCGTACGCTTGTTCGTAATCTTCGATTTTCATGATACGGATCATTGAATGGAATACCTCCAATAAAATACATGATACACGCGTTCGGTACGGCTCGGAATATCCGGACGCAACAGCGGCAGTGTATCATCGGTTAAATTATTCAAATATGTCTGCGGAAAATAAGGAGAGGAGGGTCCTTAGTGGTAAGAAATCAACAAAGGACATATTTTCCGCAGAGCATGTAAAGAAAAAAGCTTATGTAACAGAGGATAAAAATTATTTTTTCATTTCTTTCATATAGGCGCGTATCTTCAACGGCAGGCCGTATAATTTGATGAAGCCTTCCGCGTCATGATGGTTATAGAGTTCGCCCGTGGAAAACGAAGCAATCTCTTCATTGTAAAGCGAATTGGGACTTTCAATGGAAACGGTGATCAAATTGCCTTTGTAAAGCATCATTTTGACGGTACCGCTGACGCTTTCCTGTGTTTTATCCACAAACGCGTCCAGTGCTTCGCGCAGAGGCGTAAACCACATGCCCGCGTATACCAGATCGGCGTATTTCACCGAAACGGTGCGTTTATAGGCGGACGTTTCCCTGTCAAGGCACAACTGCTCCAGCTCGTTATGGGCGTAATATAACACCGTGCCGCCGGGCGTTTCGTAAATGCCGCGCGATTTCATGCCGACTACGCGGTTTTCCACCATATCGACAATGCCGATGCCGTGCTTGCCGCCGATCTCGTTGAGTCTTTCAATCATTTGCTTGCCGCTCATCGCCTGTCCGTTGAGCGATACGGGTATTCCTTTGTCAAAAACCAGCTCTATGGTTTCGGGTTCATCCGGTGTATTAAACAGAGGCGCGCTCATTTCCAAAATTTTATCGTAATTGGGATAATTCGCGGGGTTTTCCAGATCCAATCCCTCGTGGGAAAGATGCCAGAGGTTGCGGTCGCGGCTGTAGATCGATTTGAGCGACGAGCTTACCGGC
>DAITPG010000044.1:0-12583 GCA_036833715.1 Eubacteriaceae bacterium
GGATCTACCGCTCTCTGCCAAGAATAAACGAAGTCTTTGGCTGTTACAGGTTTGCCGTCAGACCATTTGATACCGTTGCGAAGCGTAAAGGTATAGGTCGTATTGTCGGCGCTGATTTCAACTTTTTCAGCCTGTCCGGGAACGGGTACACCCTTGTCATCAAGTTTGTACAGGCCTTCGAAAGCGTGGATGATCAATGTAGCGCCGTCAACCGAAGAGTTGAGCGCCGGATCGATCGTGTCCGGTTCGGGTCCTACGTTAACAGCTAATTCGGCAACGGATTTTTTGCATCCGAAAATAGAAAATACCAAAACAACTGCTAACAGAGCTACCAATAATTTTTTCATTTTTTTCCTCCTTCTTAAATAAAGATATATAATCAAATGCTTTTTAAGCAATTAATTATCAGCTTATATGATGGCAGGCGACATAATGCTCGGAGCCGTAATTTTTAAATATGGGTTCCTGTTCGGCGCAAATGCTTGTTGCCAAAGGACATCTTGTCCTAAATCGGCATCCTGAAGGCGGATTGAGCGGGCTGGGTACATCTCCTTCAAGCACGATCCGTTTCTTTCCTTTGCTGATTTCGGGATCGGCAACGGGAATAGCGGACAACAATGATTTTGTATAAGGATGGAGAGGATTTTTATACAGTTCTTTGCTTGAGGTAAGTTCCACAAGCTTTCCAAGATACATAACACCCACTCTGTTGCTGATATGTTTGACAATGGACAAATCATGGGCAATAAATAAATAGGTTAAGCCGAATTCATTTTGGAGATCTTCAAACATATTGATGATCTGTGCCTGAATCGATACGTCAAGGGCTGAAATCGGTTCGTCACAGATGATAAATTCAGGATTGACCGCAAGTGAACGGGCAATGCCGATACGCTGACGCTGTCCGCCCGAAAACTCGTGCGGAAATCTTGTAGCATGCTCGCTGTTTAGGCCTACTTTATCTAAAAGCGAAATGATCATTTCGCGTCTTTCTTTCGAATTGGATGCAAGATTGTGCACATCGATCGGTTCACCGACGATATCCCCTACCGGCATGCGTGGATTGAGGGATGCGTAAGGAGCCTGAAAAACAATTTGCATTTTTTTTCTATACGGCATCATTTTAACCTTGGTGATGTCGACGCCGTCATAGATGATTTTGCCTGCGGTGGGTTCATACAGTCTTAAGATCGTTCTGCCGATGGTCGTTTTACCGCAGCCGCTTTCGCCCACCAGACCAAGCGTTTCTCCTTTATTGATATAAAAAGAAACATCATCGACCGCTTTAACATAATTCGTTTTAAAAAGTCCTTCGGTTACAGGGAAATATTGTTTGAGTGATTTTATTTCAAGCAGCTTTTTATCCATTCAATTTTCCCTCTTTTTGCATTATTTCTTTCTCAATGAGCCAGCAGGCAGCCGAATGCGTGCCTGATAATTCTCTGGTTTCAGGATATTGTTCCAAGCATATTTTCATGCAGTTAGCGCATCTCGGCGCAAAAGCGCAGCCTTTCGGAGGGTTCAGCAAATCGACCGGAGTCCCTTCTATCGGTATCAGTCTTTCTTTCTCATCCGCATTGATCTTGGGAATGGATTTTAATAAGCCTAAGGTATAGGGATGTTTCGGTTTATAAAAGATTTCATCCGTTGTCCCTTTTTCAACAATTCTTCCCGCATACATGACGATGATGTTATTGCATTTATCCGCAACAATGCCAAGATCATGAGTGATAAGGATAATCGACATGTTGATCTTTTCCTGAAGGTCGCTGATTAGCTCCAATATCTGAGCCTGTATGGTTACATCCAGGGCAGTTGTCGGTTCATCCGCAATAAGCAATTTCGGTTCGCAGGCCAACGCCATGGCGATCATGACCCTTTGTCTCATCCCGCCCGAAAATTCGTGCGGATATTGCTTTAGTCTTCTTTCGGGTTCATTTACCCCTACCAGTTTTAAAAGTTCAATCGCTCTCTCGCGAGCCTGTGCGTTGTTTTTATCCGTATGTCTTAAAATAACTTCCGTCAATTGATTTCCGATACTGAATACCGGATTGAGCGAGGTCATCGGATCCTGAAAAATAAAACTTATTTCATTTCCCCGGATATGCTGCAAATCTTTTTCGCTCATTTTTACGATATCTTTGCCTTCAAATAAAATGCTTCCGCCTATAACTTTACCGGGATTCTCCGTAAGTCCGATAATCGAATAAGCTTCCACACTTTTACCGCTGCCGGATTCGCCTACGATACCGATGATGTCGCCGTAATTCAAGGAATAGGAGATATCATTGACAGCTCTTACCTCCCCTTGCGGAGTAAAGAAAGATATCTGTAAATTATTAATTTCGAGAAGTTTTTTATTTTTTATATCCATAGCCTTATCTTGTTGTTCCGTATTTTTTATTTCGCTCATGATGCCTACCTACTCTTCAGCTTTGGATCAAGCGCATCGCGTACGCCGTCGCCAAAAATATTAAATGCCAAAATTACAATGCTGATCGTGAGAGCGGGCTGCAGCAGCCTGTAGGGATAAGTGAAAATACCGCTCATCGCTCCCGCCGCCAACGATCCCAAACTGGGCATCGGAGCCGAAACGCCCAAGCCTAAAAAGCTGAGGAATGATTCGGTAAAAATTGATGCGGGAATTTGAAGTGTCGTCAATACGACAAGGGTTCCTATCGTATTCGGAAGCAGGTGCTTAAATATGATCCTTGAATTTTTTGCGCCCATTGCTTTTGCTGCCGTCACATATTCCTGCTCCTTGAGCATTAAAACCTGCCCGCGGATGTTCCTAGCCATTCCGACCCAGTAAAGCAAGGAAAAAGTAATAAAAATACTGATCAAACCGGGGCCCAGCAAACTCAATCCTTTAAAACCCGGCAATTCAAAAAGTTCATTCAACGGGCCTTTAAGCGTTACAGAAAGCAGGATGATAATCAATATGTCCGGAATCGTGTAAATCATATCGACTATTCTCATCATAATCATATCGACCGTACCGCCGATATAACCGGATACTGCTCCGTAAGTGGAGCCTATCAATAATATCAAAACGCTGGCAACCAGTCCCACCAGAAGAGATACTCGGGTTCCCATCATAACGCGGATCATTAAATCTCGGCCCAAATTATCAGTACCGTAGATGTGCGGAAATACTTTTCCGCCTTCCGCCTTGATTTGAAGCTCCTGAGCGGAATATTGAAGGGGTGCCAAATTTTCGCTTCCTCTGATCTGTTGTTCGTAGGTATACGGATAAAATTCAGGTACTATGAATGCGTAAATCATAACAACAATAATAAAGAATAAAGCTGTCATTGCTAGTTTATTTTTTCTTAAACGTCTCAGCGAATCTTTCCAATAGGTTACGCTTGCACGCATAACGATCGCTTCTTTTTTATCTTCCTGAGTCGCAGGCAAAAAATCATCTGTCCTTAACTGGAAACTAAGAGGATTTTTACTTTTTGTCATTTCTTTGTTCAAATTTTCGCTCACTATTAAAACCTCTTATTTCAATTTGATTCTGGGATCGATTACTTTATAAAGGATATCCACGATCACATTCATAAATATCAGCAGCGCGGCCAAAAAGATCGTCGTGCCCATAACAAGCGGATAATCTCTGTCGGTAATCGAACTGACAAATTCGCCGCCCAAACCGGGAATCGTGAAGATCTTTTCAACAATCAAACTGCCTGTTAATATATAAGCCAAAGCGGGGCCGAGATACGTTACGATCGGCAAGATCGCATTGCGCAATGCATGCTTATATAAAACAAGTTTATTTGGTACGCCTTTTGCCTTGGCTGTTCGTATATAATCCTGACCGAGGACATCGAGCATGCTCGCCCTCATTAAACGAGAAACATAGGACAAAGGATACAGGGATAATGCAAATACCGGAAGTATATAGGAAGCTGGGGTATATAATCCGTAAGTCGGCAGCCAATTTAAGGTTACCCCGAAGAAAATCATGGTGACTGTACATACAACAAAGCTTGGGACCGCCACGCCCAAAGTGGATATAAAAACTAAGATGTTATCGATCGGTTTTCCTCTGTGCAAGGCTGCGACCGAACCGAGAGGTATGCCGACAAGCAAAGCCAGCAGCATTGAAATGCCGCCGAGTTTGGCGGATACAGGGAATTTGGATGCAATGATCGTATTGACGGTTCTTCCCTTTTGCTTGAGAGAAGGACCCAAATCGCCTTGGATAAGCTTTGACATATAAATTACGTATTGTTCACCCAGAGGCTTGTCCAGTCCGTATTTTTTATTTAATGCATCGATGGTAGCCTGCGAAGGGATCTTCTCACTGAGGAATGGACCGCCCGGGATGACATTCATTAAAAAAAATGTAATTGTGGACACGAAAAAAATTGTGAGTATCGCAATTGATACTCTCTTAACCAGGTATGATGTCATGAGTTTTGCTCCTAAAATGATGTAATATTGATTATTTTGATTTATCAACAACTTACAACACAGTTTTTACGTAAATTTAAGACTCATTATAAAGTAAATATTCTGAAAAGTCAACTTATCTGCTAATTAAAAATTAATCAAAATGCCATAATTTTTTAATTTTTTCTATACTTTACCAAGCGTTCGAGGATATTGAACGTAATATTATTAATTATACAAGAAAATAGCTTATTTTAGTAAAGTTTCGAACAAATATATCCGATTAATTTGATTATTTTCTTTCGAAAAATCGGCGATACGGCTTATTGCAATTATTTTTTGTCGAAAAATTCTGAAAAATACACAAATAGTCAAGCAAGCGCCTTATTTTTATAAATATAATGGCTAATGAATAATTATTCATTGCTTTGATTTGAATAAAAAATACAAATTTCAGCCGATGGTTGCCTTCTTTATTGAATTAAATTATAATAAAGGAAATTATCATATTCGGGAGATTGGCATGAACGACCTTGAGAAGAGATTTGTGGAAACATTTGAAAAGCTGGGATTCTACGAATACAGGAAAATAAGCACAAACGAAATCGTTATCACACAGGATGTATTTGATCAATGCAAGCGAAACACCTGCGGAAATTTCGGAAAAAACCATGCATGTCCGCCGAGAGCCGGCACCGAAGAAGAAAGGCGCGCCCGCCTTACCCGTTATAAGGACGGTTTTGTCGTCAACTATATTGCATCCATTAAAAGCAGCAAGGATATGAAAGAGAGCATGGAAATCATCAGCAAAGCAAACGATGATCTCCGATTGGCGTTCGACGGAGAAGATGTCATGGTGCTGGCATCCGGCCCATGCAAATTTTGTGAAACATGCGCAGCCCTTATGGATGAACCCTGCCGATTTCCCGATAAAACACAGTATTCAATGGAAGGCTGCGGAATCGATGTGGTGAGGATGTCCATAAACTTAAAAATGACGTATAACGCGGGCATGGGAAACGCTGCGTTTTTTACGCTTGTGCTGTATAATAATAACTAGAGAATTTACCTGCCGTAAAAGTTGTCAATGCGGAATTGATATCATTTATCATTGAATCTTTCGGTTGATAAATAGCAGACCGTATGTACCCCGCCTCGGATTATGCACTTATATTCGGGAATAAGGTTTTGCACGAATTCGGGAATTTCAAATATATCCGCCGCCTGATGATATAGGCAAATCGCCAGTTCCGGTTTATATCGGCAGATGGTTTGATAAGCGCCGTTGAGCGCATTCGCTTCCATGCCTTCAATATCCATTTTAATACATAATTTTCCAAGTACAGATAAATCAAGATCATCGATCCTTACCGTTTCGGCTGAAGATTCTCCCTGTGATGAGATTTTCGCTGAAGATGTCCCTGCATTTTCTAAGTTAAAACGATCCGCAGTATCGCTTACACCCAGCATAAATGGAAATGCAATCTTCGTGAGATTTAATCTTTTGATTGTTTCCATGATAGCCGATTTTTTTGTTTTATCAGCTTCCAGTTCATAAGCCCTGCGAATCTTTGCTCCGTATTGTTCATACAAAGCTTCAAGCGTATCCCCTGTAAATGCGCCGCAATCCAATAATGTAATATTTTCATGGCAGTTCAGCTCGTTAGCCTGTCTATGCCAATATTTTTTGCTGAAACCTTTTGTGATAAAGGCGTAATTCATCGGCAAAATTAAATTCCATCCTTTGCTTCTGGCAAGGAAATAACAGTCCAAAAATAAATTTGTCTCTTCATCGTTTTTTATATATTTTTTTCTGATTTCAGCTTCATCATATATTTTGTTGTTGGTTTCGAGATACGGCAAAACAGAATATAAAAAAAACCGCTCATTGGTGATCCCTTCAACTTTGAGCAATTCATTGATTTCACTTACATTTCGTTCGGAGATAATGACGGTGATCTCTGAATGCTCCTTCAAATACTGAATGGGTTTAACCGGCATGTCCGATAATATATTCTTATCGGTATGAACATCCTCAATAAATACATGCATTTTTTCTCCGAATCCAATGCTGCTTAACCATTGATGGCATTCTACAGCACGCGAAGTTGTGTCCAGGATCGCAATACTTGGCGGATCACTTTTTAAAAATCTGCAGTAAAGATCGTCATAAATTTTGCTTGTCAGCATAGAATCCTTCATAAATCTGTTACTCATCCTTTACGTCAAATTTTTTTTCGTTAGATTTGCGTTAGTTATCAACTTAAGCGATTACGCGAGTGATTCTTACTTATTTTGAACGTTCGGCGGCACCTCTTTCAATATATATCGAGCGGAGCGGCTGTCATAAAGCCAATCCTCCATATTATTTTCCGTAAGAATCAACGGCATTCGATTATGGATAGGCCGCATCGAATCGTTTGCTTCGGTGGTTAAAATAACAAACCTTTCTTCCCCGCCGAAAGTGTCCCTTAAAGCTGTCATGTAAAGCATCGGCTCATTTGGCAGCGAGAACAGATATTTTTGCTTTGTCTGTTTATCCCACTCAAAAAAACCGGTGCAGGGCACAATGCATCTGCCGTTTTCAAACCCTCCCATAAAAGTGAGCCTCTCAAGGAGAGTTTCAGCGCGCGCATTGATAAGGATCCCTTTGTTTTTTTGATTGGGAAACCCCCATCGGGATAATTTAGGCACAACAAGATTATTCTCATCCAATAGGATAGCCGCTGGGTCGGTCGGACAAATCTCTCCGCTCTTAAAGCTATCCTCACCGTAAATTTTTTGAATTTCTTCGGCAATTCTCTGCATCTCTTTATAATCATCGCTTGTAAAAACAATAAATCTGCCGCACATGTTTGTTACTCCTGCATGAATAATCTATATAATTATATCAAAATTCTATAGAGTATCACTAAATTTATCTTCCGAAATACGCATCAATACCGTCCGCAATCGCATAGGCCAGTTCCAGCTGATTTTCGGCTTTCTGTATTTCAAGCATCTCGGCGGGGTTGCTCATATATCCGGCCTCAATCAATACGGAAGGCATATCCGAATAGCGCAAAACCCGATATTCCTCATCGACCACTGTTTGCGAAAATCCGCCTTTCGGCTTGATATAAGTAAGTCCAAGCATCTGTTCATAGATCGCTTCCGCTGCGATTTCGGACTGCTTCGCTGCTTTGCAGGGGGTTTTATCGACTACACGAAAAGAATGATCAATATTATTGATATCGAAAGTTTTTATTCCGTCCGATATCGTTTTAACGCAATAGGTTGCCCCATATTTGTTTTTATTGATTTTTTCCTTTACAAGAGAATATTCTATGCCTTGATACTGTACATATACGTCCTCGTTGTCAAGATTGACTTTATAGCTGCTGTAAAATAGCCAAAATCCGCTTTTGCTGCTGTTTGCGCTTGCATCGTGGTGGATACTGATAAGTAAATCCGCTTTGATTTTGTTGGCTACCTGCGGTCTGAGCTGAAGGGGCATGGAAACATTATTTTGAGGTTCTTTTGTGAAAATAACCGTATATCCTCGTTCAGTCAATAAGCCGGATAGAAAATTTGCAACGGCATTATTCATCACACATTCATGAATGCCATCCACAGTCGTATAGCCTTTATCACTTGCCTTCGGACCCCCATGTCCCGGGTCTATGGCTATGATTAGTTCATTTTTATCTTTTTGGTCGCTATAATCATTACTATCCAAAAACATAACCGTTGATACAATGAAGAGTGCTGCTGAAAGCAGCAAGACTAAAATCCTGTTTTTCATAAGTTCTCCTGAGCATGAATCTTCCATATACCGTTATATGTATCAAAAAAATAAATAGTCTTGAAATTTGGGTTTGACAAAAAACACTCGCAGAGTTAAAATAAATTAATGGACAAAGTCAACTATTTTGGGGAGATGCTATGAAAGATCAAAAACTCATATCCGATATCCGAAGCTTTAATCGATTTTACACCAATGTTTTGGGTCTGTTGGACAGGCATATTTTAAATTCGGACTTTTCATTAACTGAAGTTCGTCTATTGTATGAGATCAGCAGAACTGTTCCATGCTCGGTCAATATCCTCTCAAACAGACTTCAAATTGACCGAAGCTATATGAGCCGAATGATTAAAAGGTTTGAACGGGACGGATTGATCACAAAGACGCTCAACAAGTCTGACAACAGGATGAGCTTTATCGAATTGACGCAACAGAGTAAGCATTTATTGATTGAATTGGATGCCCGATCAAATGAACAGATCGAAGAATTGATTGCAGCTTTAAGCGACGAGCAGAAAATTCAGATACTTAAAAGCATGAATGTAATCAAAAAATATCTGGCGACCGCTTCCGGCAGCATACAGATACGGGACAGCAAGCCACAGGATATCGAGTATATCATTTCACGTCAGGTGGAAATGTACAAGCATGAAAGCGGCTTGATCTCCCCGGTTTTTGCGGAATATGTGGAGCAAGGCGTACGCAAACTCGCACAGGGACTCAACAAAGACAAGGAATGTATCTATATACTTGATTACGAAAGAATTCCTTCCGGCTGTATTGCCATACGATGCGAAGATGAACAAACGGCTCAGCTGCGGTATTTTTTTCTTGAGCCTGAAATGCGGGGTATGGGAGCCGGCCATATGTTGATCGATGCGGCTGTTGAATTTTGCCGAGCGCATCATTATAAGCAAATATTTTTGCTTACGATCAGCGCACAGCATACAGCAAGGATTTTATACGCAAAAAAAGGGTTTGCGATAACAGAAACCCATCCGATGAACGACTGGGGCACACCCGCCACAGAAGAGCGCTGGGAATTAATCTTATAAAGGAGTTTCCATGAAGTACTTGATTATAGGAGCAGGCGGTACGGGTGCAAGCATCGGTGCGGCGATGACGCGAGCAAAAAAAGATGTAACCTTGATTGCAAGAGGAGCGCATTTAAAGGCGATCCAATCAGAAGGCCTACACATCAAAACAACAACAAAAACTGATTACACGGTTTTTCCCGTAAACGCGATGGAAGCGGACGACTATAACGAGCATGCGGATGTAATTTTTGTTTGCGTAAAAAGTTATTCGCTTGAGGAAGTCGTGCCGTTTATTAAAAAGGCATCACATGATCAAACGATCGTAATTCCGATTTTAAATGTTTACGGCACGGGTATAAAACTTCAAAAACAGCTTCCCAAACTATTGGTATGCGACGGTTGTATTTATATAGCTGCGGAAATCGCGGAGCCCGGTGTAATTTTGCAAAACGGAGATATATTCCGCATTATTTTCGGTGTACGAGAACCGAACGATTTTAGGCTTCAACTGACGGCAATCGCCAATGATCTTAAGGAGAGCCGGATCGATGCGATCCTGTCCGATCGGATACAACACGATACTTTGTTGAAATTTTCCTTTGTTTCCCCGATGGCAGCTTGCGGACAGTATTATGATATCAATGTGGGACCCGCTCAAAAACCCGGAGAGATCCGCGAAACTTTGATTGCGCTCATGCGTGAAATCGGCCTGCTTGCGCAAAGCATGGGAATCCCTTTTAAAGTGGATTTTATGACAATGAATTTAAATATCCTGGACGGCTTGGGGCCGAATGCTTCGGCATCGATGCAGCGCGACATACGGCAGGGAAAGAAATCGGAAATCGATGGATTGATCTTTGAAGTAGTCCGATTGGGAAAAAAATTCAACGCAGATATCCCGACATATGAAAGGATTGCAAATAAGCTTGGCATGGAATCATAACGGTTCAATAAAAAAACCTTTATCGGTACTAAAATGTTCGACAAAGGTTTTTTAATCTAAAATTATTTAATTGTATTCTATAAATTCTTTCATTGTCAAAGACGAGCTTTTTGATTTTAAATAATTCTCGAAATCGCTTTGGAAAAGATTGGCTGTGGTTATGATTTCGTAATATTCCTCCGGATCATCATCCATCCAATTATTGCTGAGAACTTCCTTGGTATCGTATTTTAACAGCACATATTCGTAACGGCCGGTTGCGGGGTTATAAGTTTTATAATTGATGCGGTTTGTTTTAGGCGAATAAGTAAAGGAAGTGAGCGGTTTTTCTTTTAATCCCACGCTGATACTGATGTAATCTTCTTGTGAATTGAAATAATAATAATATTCCGCGTTGGTGGCTTCATAGCTGATGGAATCCAGCGCAGAAAATCCCAGTCTTTCGAGGCTTTTTATTTTAAAATAATAAACGCAAAAAACCGTGACGCCCAATAAAAAAAACGAAAATAAAAGGATCGGAATGACCGGTTTTTTCTTATTTTTTTTTCTTTCGGGCGACAGATGGACAGGCACCGCATGTACGGCTTCTGCCTTGAGTGCGGCATGTTCAGTTTCAGGCTGAAGAATCTCCTGTATTTCGGCTTCTTCATAATCGGCTTCTTTAAGCGGATAACCGCAATTCACACAGAGAAGCGCGTTATCTTCATTCTGATGACCGCATTTTTCACATCTCATGATAACCTCATTTAATTGAATATAAAGGTCTGATAATACTATCGATTTAAGACTTAAAAAACTTAGCCCTACTTTTTTTTATAATTTAATTAACTCTTTCAATTTTTTATTCTTGTCGATCAGCAATAACAACGGAAGACCGAGTACGTATACGCTTAACAGCTGACAAAGAGTTATATTGATCATTATTGCCCAATATGCATCCAAAGTCAAGCCCGACTGCGTTGTAATGATCGCAGCCACAACGAAACCGTTGATGAGCACGGAGGGAATGCCGACCAAGTATTTGTTTTTTATCTTGCTGCCGATAAGACCGCTGGCAAGCGTCGCCAGACTGCCGAAGATGATGTCGACAAGGCCGAACGGGCTTGATAAATTATTGATGATACAACCGACAAATAATCCCCATGCCGCTGCGGGAGTAAAAAACACCAGAATATTGAGTGCTTCGGACGGGCGTATCTGCAAAGCATAAAAATCCCAGGGACGAAAAACGATTCCGATAACGATGTATAATGCCGCGATAATCGCAGCTTTGGCGACAAATTTGATTTGAATATTTTCTTTCATGCAAGCTCCTTATTTTTGTACTTTTGAATTATATCATAAATTGTCTTTATTTATAACAAATTGATGAATTATTCTTCTTTATTCGAACATGATTTGTTATAATATAATACTGATGGAAATTATTGCATGAAGTGTTTAAGCTATATCAATTCCGAAATCTTCTTTTGTGAAGATATTTTTTAATATTCTAACGCGGAGGTAATTTAATGGCGGATTACGGTTTGGTTCTTAGTTCCGACGGATCAAAAAGCTCTTTTGAAATAGGCGCCTGGAAAGCTTTAAGAGAACTTGATGTCGATATATCCGCTGTTTCCGGCTCCTTTGTCGGCGCACTCAATGCGGCGCTCATCGCGCAGGGAGATTTTGAGCGAGCTGTTCGCTTTTGGCGAAATGTTTCCTCAAAAAACCTGTTCGGCGTCAATAAGCTGATCGCTCAAAAATATACCGAAGAATGGTCCAAAACCGATACCAAAGCTTTTAAAAAATCTTTTTTAAAATATATTCAGGGACAGACTGAAGAACTGGCTCCGTTAAAAGAAATACTGGATGTTTTTATCGATGAAAAAACGATCCGCCAGTCTTTCACCAAATTGGGATTTGTTTCCGTATCATTGAATACGATGGAAGCGGAAATGCTCACAATCGAAAAAATCCCTAAAGGCAAGCTGACCAGCTATCTTTTGGCAGCAGCCTGCTTTCCGCAGATCGCTCAAGTCAACAGGGCTCAGGATCCGCAATTCTCAATACAATATTCACCCTACATCATCTTGGAGAATTACGGCATTCCCACAATTTTATCGACAGACGACATTATCGTTACGCCGCCGGGCATCAAAGCCGAAATTAAGCTGATTCAGTCCAGCGAAGTCTTGGTATTGGATTTCTGCGAAACCGCTGAAATGATGAAAAAAAATATCAAGCTTGGGTACATAGACACGCTTAAATTATTTCAGAAATCTCTCGGCGGCGTATATTTTATACAGGAAGCGGCACCTTCCGAAATGCTTGCCGCCTTTAAAAGAAAGATCGGCAGAGAATTTTTAAACCATCTGGATAATTTGATCAAATTATTACTTCGAATCGGTAATATTTCAAGGGATGCCGTTGAAATCC
>DAITPG010000045.1:0-12567 GCA_036833715.1 Eubacteriaceae bacterium
CACATAAATCACCTTGTGCTCCGCTTCGGCCTGCTGTTTGGGCTCCTCGCTCTCGGTGGAAAGATTGGTTACAGCTGCGGTGATGTTGTTGAGGTATTCCTCAAAAGCGTCTGAATAAAGCTCATCTTTCAAAAAATCCGCCCAGTCGCTGTCGTACAGCTCCTGCAGGGTAACGCTTTGCACCTCTTCCAGCGAATGGCGGTATTTGGTATCGACGTAGCGGTTATAGATCTCATCGACTGCCTGAATGATGGCCGCAGTGTCGGTTTCCTTCTCCAGCGCGCGCAGGATATTGACGATATCGGTCACATACCGTTCTCCGATAAACGGCTCTCCGTACAGATATTCGCGCATGACTGCCATTTTTGCCCTGCCCAGCAGCGTGGATACCAGAGATTCAAACTGCAGCTCAAATACATCCTCAAACGCCTTTTTGCGGATGTTTTCAACGCCGCTGCGTTCCCCGATGATCTTTTTGTAGCTGGCGCTGTCCACGCAAAGCTGCGCGATGATCATCACCATGTTTTCGTCTGCGTCCAGATAGATCTTTTTTGCCAAATAAAGAGCAAGCGCTTCTCTGTCGAAATATCGGTCGAAAGCGCCCTGCTTGATCGCATCATACAATGCGATATATTTGGATTTCTTAAAAGCTTCAATATCAAGCTTCGAATTCAGTTCGTAATTGCCGCTGACCGTCCACATAAGGTTCTTGATGCGGTTTTCAAGCTCCAGATTATGTTCATCGGAAGCGTAGCGGATTTCCTTGTCGTTCATTTTTTCACCTTACGCTTCAAAGATGTCCTGCTTTGTCCACTCGAGCGGAATGCGGGTGAGAACTACATCGTCGATGATTTCCCGCTCAAACACATCAAAGCTTTTGTTGGTAATGCCCATTTTGATGGCAGATGACGGAGCAAGCCCGGCCTCCACCGTTTTAAGCGCAGAGAGCATACCGCGCAGATCGATGGCCTTGGTTGTGATCTCGCCGTTGAGCGCCTTGAGCTGAAGATCCAAAAACAGCCCGCTGAACTGGGTCATGTTCTTTTTGTTGGCATTGGGGAAAGCGTCGTGCAATATTTTAAGCAGGGTCTCTTCGTTGACGGCCGGCATATCAATGACCAGAAAACGCGAAACAAGCGCCTCGTTGAGTTCCTTGGTTCCGGCATAGCCGTAATTCATGGTGCCGATAAAGCGCGTGGCGCCGTGCAAAAGGATCTTGTCGTAGCCGGGAATATCAATGAGACGGCGGTGGTCCAGCGTGGAATGCAGCACGGATACCGCGTCGTTTTTGGCCATATTGATTTCGTCGAAAATGCCGAAGCCTCCATAAACGGCACATTGATATACGGGGCCTTTGCGCAGCTTCACCTGATTGTCCTCAAACGTGTCGGTGCCGATGAGCGATGCGCTGTCGGTATTGACGTTGAAGGAAACATTGTAGGACGGCCGGTTGAAGAGGTAGGCCAGATTATCGGAAAGCACATTTTTGCCGGTGGCTTTTGGCCCGGTGAGCAGAATATTTTCACCCTTAATGACTGCGGAAACAGCCATCTCAAGAATTTCTTTTCCATAGAAAGTAAATTGCGGCTTTACGACGCGATTTTTTACTTCGCCGTCCAGCGCGTATTTTTTTCTGAATTTTTTAATTTCGCCGATCAATTTTTCATTGACGTTTTGCTCATAGAGAAAATCATAGATGGAAGCCATTTTTATACCTGTCCTGTTCTTTTTTGATGTAGATGCTTTCGAAGCGGCTGTGAAGGATCATATCGAAGTAAAAGGCAATGCCTGAAGCAACGATATCGAAGATGTCAAAAGATGTTCCGATGTATTTGAAAATGAGCGCTTCGGTGAGTATGGCCATAAAAAATAAGATGTAGATGATCAAATAAAAGACGCGCACTTCGCTGTAGCGGAATTTAAAAAGCCGAAGAACGGCCAGTATGCCGAACGGAACGGCCACGCTCAAAGCGAAATTCGGGAAAATGGAAAGGATATTTCTAAAAAAATAACTGGTTTTTAAAGGCGTATTGCGCAGCAGCAGGCCGAACTGCCAAAGGACAAGAGCGGCGGCCGAGGTAAGCGAATACTGTTTTAACCTAAGATCGAATTTATGAAAATTCATCCTTAATGCTCCTCAAAAACAGATTGGCGATCATTTTTTTGGGATCTTTCTTTTCGTATATGATTTCATAAACCGCCGTGCAGATAGGCAGGTCGGTGTGATATCTGTTTTTTAAAGCCATGATCGCCTTGGATGTGGCCGCGCCCTCGGCAAGCGAATCATACGGCTCATGGCTGACCAGTGCTTCTCCGAATTTTCGGTTGTGGCTGTGCGGCGAAAACAGCGTGGCTTCGTAATCCCCCAAATGAGACAGGCCGTAGGCTGTAAGCTCTTTGCCGCCCATCATTTTGATGAGCCTTGCCACTTCCCTGGCTCCGCGGGCCATTAATGCGCCCTTAAGCGAGGTCAAGCCCAGCCCGTCCAATATGCCGGCGGCAATGCCGATCACATTTTTGGCAGCCGCGCCCACTTCGCAGCCGATGATATCGCCGCCGTAGTAAAAACGGATCAAATCGGACGAAAACGCTTCGACCAATGTTTTTTTGACGTTTTCATCGTAGCTGTCGATCACCATGCAGTTGGGCTTGCCGGCTTCAAAATCCTGCACATGCCCGGGTCCCACCCAGACGGCAATGTTCATTCTGTATCCGAGCACTTCTTCGGCTACCTGCGATAAGCGCATACCGGTGCCGTTTTCGAGCCCTTTCATGCAAAGCACGATGGTTTTATCAAACGTCGGGAAGCGGCGGATGCTTTCCAGAAATTCGCGCAGCTCCTGTGCGCTGATGGAAATGATCATGATCTCGCAGTGTTCCAGGGCGTATTCGGTATCTTGGGTCAAAAAGACGGTTTGAGGCAGTTTTAGATAGTCGTTTTTTCGTTCCCGAATCAATCGGTCCATATTGGAAGAGCCGTCCCTGCCCCACAGAACGACCGAATGCCCGATCATATCCAGATACCATGCGATAAAGGCTCCCCAGCGCCCGCAGCCAAAAATACTTATCTTCATGAAGTCAATCCTCCGTACTGCCCGGTTTTTCGGTTGTCAGCTAACAGTATTATATCACAATATCGGATATAAGCAAGAAGATTGCTATACGAAAAACATGCGGGCAGCCGTTTTCGCTTAAGAAAAGAAAGAGCACACCGTTGAATGTTTCCGATAAAAAAAGCTTAAGCCGTGAAGCTTAAGCTTAAATACGTTTTTGAACCGATTAACGGAGGCCTACGATTGGGGCCATCAGGACAACTGCGAAGGTTACGACTACGCACCAGACCATACTGATGAGCAGCCCCGGGAAGAACATGTCTTTCATACCGTAATAGCCTTTGGAATAGGTAACCAATGTAACGGCGTCGAGCGGTAGCAGAAAAGCCGCGGACGTGGTGAAGGCTACCGGCAGAGCGTAGATGGCGCCGTTGATACCGGTCGTTTGCGCAAGCGCAAGCATCGGCGGGATAATGGCCGCAATGATCGCCGGATTGATGGGGATCGGAATATGGATAACGATCGTGAAAGCGGCGATGATGAGCGTAAGCACGATCAGGCTCAAACCGGATACGCCGCCGAGCACGTTGCCGACGATCCATTTCGATAAGCCGGTTTCAACGGAAGCCGCACCCAGGGAGGATACCACGCCGATCAAAAGGATGGTTCCCCAGCCTATGCTGTTTTGAGCGTCTTTCCATGAAAAGAGTCCCATACCGGGAATGAACATGGCGACTGCCGCAAGGATGGCGACCATGGTGATATCCAGGCCTTTGATCCAGCTGCTGCCGATCCAGAAGAACAGGGCGATTGCCATGACAGCAACGGTTTTCAGTTCGTTTTTGCTCCATTTGCCGAGCGCTTTATATTCATTTTTGAATTCATCGACGGTACCGATGGTGACAACTTCGGGCGGGAACACTTTAACGAGGATAAACCAGCCGACGAAGGTCATGATAAGCGCCACGGGAAGTCCGATGGCCATCCACTGGAAAAAGGATACATTGACGCCGCCCTGCGCCATCAGATTAATCGCGAGGATATTGATGGAACTGCCCGCGGGTGTTGCCACGCCGCCGGTGAGGGAGCCGATCGGGATACCGATCATAATGGCTTTGCCGAAATTGGATTTGCCGGGGGTAAGATTAAGGTTATTTAAGATCGGCATTGCAAGCGACATCCATATAGCCGCCGAAGGAACGTCGGACATGATCATGGAAGTAAGCGAGCAGCCGACCATAAAGATAAGCACGGCCACCTTGCTGCCGGATTTTGTTTTGGAAAGCAGCGAAAGCGCAAAGCGTTTGCCGATACCCGATCTTTCAACAGCCGTCGAAAGAACAAAAGAAGCGATAACAAAGAAAACGATTGTCCCGTAGAAACCCACGGTTGCGCTCTTTAAATCTTTAAATACGCCGAGAAGCGGCATCAGCGCCAGCGTCAGCAAGGATGTTACCGCCGGATCGAACGCTTCGGTGACCCAAAGGATCAGCGCGCCTACGAAAAGGCCGGCAAGCGCACGCGCATTGACCGTTAAATCTGCGGAAGGCAATAAATAGAAAATAATAAATCCACCCAAAACAGCCCCTACGATTCCCAATGCGTTTTTGACGATGGGGTTTGCATTCTTCTGAGAAGATGCAGCTGAAGTTTTTTCACTCATATAATTACTCCTTTGTTTATTTCGATGAGCAAGAGCTCACTCAATCAAAAGTCGGCTTGCCGGAGTATGCGCGCGAACAGAACAACGAAATTCCTATGTAAATGGTCGCATTTAAACGCCGGAAAACCGTTAAATTCATTTTTGGGTCAACAAAACAAAGCAATTCAATAGATTTTTATTGAATCGATTCTCCTAAATTTTTTGAATGACGTCCGCAAATTGAATCTAACTTTTACAATCAAAATAATAGCACAAAATTTTGATTTCGTCCAGTAAATTAGGAATATTTTTATTAATGTGGGTATTTTTTTTATATAAATCTAAAATTATTCTAATATATCAATAAGCCGCTCGAATACGGTCGGTTTTTGTATAATAAGGTCGAATTATGTCGCAGCCGCGTAAAAAAAATCAACAAACGACAAAGCCCTGTATTCATAGGGAATACAGGGCTTTGAATATTGTTTTTTTATTCGTTATCGTCCATACCCGGAAGGATCTTTAAAAAACTCACATCCACATTGGCAGCTTTGGAAATTCCTTTGGATATATCTTCCATGATTTTAGAAAAATACATCTGCGCCTGAATAAATTCATTGACGGCCGATATGCCCGATATGGTGGTATACAGCGTATTGAATTGTTCGATGGTTTCGGAGTCCGGCTGCTGACCCAGCATCTGCGCCGTGCTGATGCGCACCTGCGCGGTGATGAAATCCTTGGCCATCTCGCGATGGACTTCGTTGGAATCCACGCGTTCGGCAGCTTTTTTGTAACGGAGAAACTCCTCCGATGTTTCGATCGCTTTCACAAGATCGTTGAGTTTGTCGTAAATATTCATAGGAAGCCCCTTTCCGCTACTTTTTAAGGTACATCAAAATCGGAAGGATCATCGGTCTGCGTTTGGTTTTATCATACAAGAACTTTTCAAGCTCGGTCTTGATCTCATTTTTGATGGAATTGTAGTCATACGTGTTGTCCGAATGCGCTTTAAGCACCTTCGCGCAGATCTCTTTGGCGTTGTTGAGCAGATCTTCGCTCTCTCTCATATAAACGAAACCGCGGGAAACGATATCGGGCCCGCTGACGGTGCCGTCGGCATTGAGCGTGGCCACCACGATGAAGAGGCCGTCTTCGCTGAGTTTCTTTCGGTCTTTGAGCACGATGTTGCCTACATCCCCGATGCCGAGCCCGTCGATAAGGGTAACGCCCGACTGGACGGTGCCCGCGACTTTGGCATTCTCGCCGCTGATTTCAAGCACTTCGCCGTTTTCGAGCACAAAGATATGATCTTCGGGAACGCCCATCATCTTGGAGAGCTGAGCGTGCTTCATCAGCATACGGAATTCGCCGTGTACCGGCATGAAATTTCGGGGTTTGATGAGCGCCTGGATCATTTTGAGTTCTTCCTGGCAGGCGTGTCCGGATACGTGCACATCGCTGGAGCCCTGATAGATCACATCGGCTCCCAGTTTCATGAGGTCGCTGATGATGTTGCCGACGGTTTTTTCGTTACCGGGGATCGGTGTGGCGGAAATGATTACGTAATCGTCCTTGGTGATTTTGAGCTGGCGGTGTTCTCCCGACGCCATACGCGAAAGCGCGCTCATCGGTTCGCCCTGAGAGCCCGTGGTAAGCAGCACCATCTGTTCGGGCAGGTGTGTATTGATATCCTTAAGCTCGACAATGATATTGTCTTTGAATTTGAGATATTTAAGCTCTTTCGCAACCTGAATCACGTTGAGCATGCTTCTTCCGCTGATGGCGACTTTTCGTTTATAAAACTTCGCCGCGTCAAATATCTGCTGGATGCGGTGAATGTTGGTCGCAAACGTAGCTACTACGATGCGTTTTTTTGAACCGGAGGCAAACAGGGTCAAAAAGGATTCGCCCACGGTCGATTCCGAAGGCGTATAGCCTTTTCTTTCGGCATTCGTGCTGTCTGCGACCAGAAGATCGACGCCTTCCCTTCCGATCTGCGCAATGCGGTGCAGATCGATCTGCTGACTGTCGACAGGCGTAAGGTCGATCTTAAAATCGCCCGTATGAAAGATTTTGCCGCCCTTGCAGCGGATATACAGCGCCGCGCTGTCCGCGATGGAGTGGTTGGTGACCACAAATTCAACGCTGAAGCCCTTGACGGTGATCACCGAACGGTAATTGACGACATTGAGATTCGCTTTCTTCTCGAGCCCGTGCTCCACGAGCTTATTGGTCAAAAGCCCCATCGTCAGCCTTGTGCCGTAAATGGGCACATGCGCGTGTTTTTTGATAAAATAAGGGATCGCTCCGATATGATCTTCATGTCCGTGGGTAATGAACAGGCCGCGGATGCGGTCCGCTTTGTCGTCGAGATAGCTGAAATCCGGGATGACGAGATCGATGCCGTACATGTCGCCGTCCGGGAATTTGATCCCGCAGTCGACAATGACGATATCATCCTCGCATTCGAAGATCGTAAAGTTTTTGCCGATCTCGCCCAGCCCGCCCAGCGGGATCACTTTGAAACCGATCTGCGGATTTTTCTTCTTCATGGGCTGTGTATTTTTGCGCGGCGGATGGTTCAGGACAGCTTCCGCCTCGGGTTTGATTTCATTTCTTTGTTTCTTTTCCTGCATATGGTTGCTTAGCTTTCAAAATAAAAAGCGCTTACTCTTTCGTATTCTTCTTCGTCTTCCACTTCTTTGAGCAGCATTTCTCCGTTTTCGTCTTCTTCAACTTTAAAGAGGAAAGCGTCTTCGCTGTCTTCGTTTTCGCAGAGCACGAGATAGGTTTTTCCTTCAAAATCAAACTGGTCATCGACCATAAATTCAACTTCTTCTCCGTTTTCGTTGATCAGGAGGATCTTTTCATCCATCCAGTCTCCTTCGGCGCAGCTTTCGCATTCGCAGTCATCGCCGCATTCGCAGGCGTCGAGTTTTTCGCCGACAAATTCAACGGTTTCTAATTCTTCTTCATTTAATTTCTTTTCGTCCATAAGGTCATTCTCCTTTTTCTTTTTCATACTTAAATAGTCCAGATAACTTTGTAAAATGATCTGTGCCGCCATTTTGTCAATGACGTCTTTTTTCTTTTTCCAGTGTACATGGTCCAGCTCCAGCGCGCGCTCCGCTTCCTTGGTGGAAAAGCGTTCGTCCCACAATTCCGCTTCGCAGCTCACTTCTTCGGCTATCCGCTCAAACTGTTCTCTGACCGATCTGGCTTTGTTGCCTTCGGTGCCGTCCAGATTTTTCGGATAACCGACGATCAGCCTGGTGACATTGTATTTTTTGATGAGTTCTTTGATCTTTTTTATATCCTCATCCAATCCCAAGGATTGGATGACTTCAACGCCCTGCGCCGTGTAGCCGAGCAGATCGCTCACCGCCACGCCGATGCGTTTTTGGCCCAAATCAAGACATAATATTCTGCCGTTTAACAATGGGTCTCCTTTCCGATGATTTTTATGGCCATTTCTTTACAGCCGCCGCTGCAGTAACCGCAGGTAAGGCATTTTTCGGCCGTAACATAAGCCTTGTGGTTTATTAATCGCAATGCTTGGTTGGGGCAGCGCGTCACGCAGTTTCCGCAGCCGCTGCACCAGTCTTCTATCAAGAGCTTCTTCTGCTTTTTACCCAAAAGCTCAAAAGCGTTGTTGTCGATACGATTTTCGAAATAGGCAGTATTGCAGTCTATTTCTTCTTTGGATATCATACCACATAAAATCGAAGTTATCCCATATAGATTATCGATATATTTGAAACAATCTTTAGCTTCTTTATAAAGATTTCCCCCGCCGAGCGCTTTCATGGCGATAATGCCCTTGCCGGACCGGTGCGCCTTGGCAATGGCCTGCTCCATATCCTCCCGTGAGCCGTCAACGATGCCGAGGCCGTTTTTATTGATGAGCGGCTCAATGACATCGATCTCGCTCATCTGCGCTGCGGCATTTACCGCCGCAATGTGATGGGTGGATACTCCCACAGCCTTAATATACCCTTTTTGCTTCATTTTAATGTAATAATCAAGCGCTTCCTTATGCCCGCGGATGGTATGCACGCTTTCGGTCTCGTGAAGCAAAAACAGATCGGCCGTATCTTTGCCGGTTTCGTCAAGCGCCTCGCGCAGGGCTTTTTCGGCTCCTTTTTGATCATATGCGTAGGATTTGGTGCAAAGGATCATTTTTTCGCCGTATCCGTTTTTGACCGCGTGGCGGATATGCCCGTAGGTACGATAAAACTGCGCCGTGTCAAAGAGATTGATACCCTTTTCCATGGCATACATAATAAGCTCACCGCCGTCTTCGGGTGTGAGATGATGCTGTAAAAATCCCATGCACAAGCAGCCGAAAGCCAAACGGCTTACGTTTAGGCCGCTGCTGCCCAGTTTTTGGTAATTCAAATACTTCTCCCTTGGGATATGCCGCTTATGCAGAGAAACTCAAGTCGATTTATAACGATCAAACCGGATAAATTGCGTGTCTTCCCTGCATTTTATTTGCGGATAGTTTTATCGTAACGGCGCCTGAGGGTGCCGCAGGCATCAATAAGAACGGCCGCGCAAAGCAATGGTTCCTGCGCAGTCGAAAGTGGTTCTATCAAAATCAGTCGTTATGGATGAGATAATACGAGATGATCTCTTCCAAAAGTTCGTCTCTGTCAAGTTTTCTGATCAGCGTGCGGGCATCTTTGTAGGATGTGATGTAGGTGGGGTCCCCGCTCATGATGTATCCGACGATCTGGTTGACGGGATTGTAGCCCTTTTCCTCCAATGCCGATTTAACGCTGCTCATGGTATTTTTAACGAGAATGCTTTTCTCGGTTTCAAGACTGAATTTTTGCGTATCCTGTGAATTATTGTTTTCCATATCGTTTCTCCCATGAGTCTGTGGTCATCATGCCAACTGATTGTTATGATTATAGTTTACATGAAACCATGCACGCAAACAAGGGGAAAAAAGAAGATTAATCCAAAAATAATCGACAAAATACCGCGATTCTCCCGTAAGCCGCCCTGCCGCGCGTGATTTGTTTATAAAAAGCTGCGAATGATGGTTTTGGCGTTTTGCAGCGCCTCACCCGCTTTGGTGATGTCTTTTAAGCCTGCTTGTGCCATATCGGGCCTTCCGCCGCCGCTGCTGCCCACCGAAACCGCCACTTCTTTTACAAAAGTGCCGCTGTTGAAGCCTTTGGCAACAACGTCCTTGGTAGCGCAGGCCAATACAGTGCCCTTTCCTTCCGAAACCGAAACCAGCAGCACCACGCCGCTTTGCAGCCTGTCGCGCAGCTTGTCGCTGAGATCGCGCAGTTCGTTGGCGTTAAGGCCGTCCGCCGAAGCGAGGATGCAAGCCGTGCCGTTGACATCGATCTTGCCCGCGAGCAGTTCGTCCGCCGAGCCGGCGTTCATTTTCTGCTTGGCTTCATTGATTTCCTTTTGCAGTTTGGACGCGTTTTCCATGATGTCGCCGATGCGCTGGGTCAATAGCTCCGGCGTGGTTTTGGCCGCGGTTGCCGCGGTTTCGAGCGCGGACTCGATGTGTTTGACATAATCGTATGCCTTGCGTCCCGTAACCGCTTCGATGCGTCGGACGCCCGCGGCAACGCCGCTTTCGGAAACGATCTTAAAGAGCCCCGCGTAGCCGATGTTGGTAAGGTGGCAGCCGCCGCACAGCTCCATCGAGAACTCGCCGACTTTGACCACACGCACGTTGGTGCCGTATTTTTCGCCGAACAGCGCCGTGGCGCCCAGCTTTTTCGCTTCGGCAATGGGAAGCTCAAACCATGCGACATCGGTGCATTTTAAAATCTCGCCGTTGACAATGGCTTCTGCCTGCCCGATCTGCTCGTCGGTCATTTTTTCAAAATGCGAAAAGTCAAAACGCAGACGATCGGCGCTCACTTCGCTGCCCGCCTGATTGACATGGCTGCCGAGCACCGTTTTTAATGCCTTGTGAAGCAGATGCGTGGAGGTGTGGTTGCGCTGCACGTCCATGCGGTAGGCTGCGTCCACAAGCAAGGTAACAGGGTCGTTCACGGATACAAAACCGCTTTCGACCGTGATATAATGGGCGAATTTATCTCCGCTTTTAAGCACATCATTGACCCTTGCGCGCATCACGGCCGTTTCAACAACGCCGATATCGCCCACCTGTCCGCCGCTTTGCGCGTAGAACGGCGTTTTTTCACAGATCATCACGCAATCCTCGCCCGGCCCCGCCGTATCGACGGATTCGCCGTTTTTAACCAGGCAAATCACGTTGGATGCATCCGTCAAGGTATCGTAGCCGGTAAATACCGTAGCGGGAAGTTTGGCGACGATTTGGGTGAGCTCGTCCTTCCAGCTTTCGATGCCCTGCTTTTCATGCGCTTCGGTGGACTGTTTTTTCTGCTGTTTCATGGCGGCGTTAAACCCATCAAGGTCAACGTCCATTTTTTCCTCTTCGGCCAGCTCCACGGTAAGCTCCAGCGGAAAGCCGTAGGTGTCGTAGAGCTTGAAAGCGTCGGCGCCGGGAATGCTTAATGCGCCATGCTCCTTTAAATCGCGGACAATGGACTTCATCAGCTCCATGCCCTGCGCGATGGTTTCGTTGAATTTCACTTCCTCGACATGGATGATCTTGATAATGCCGGCATAGTTTTCGCTGAGGCCGGGATAGGCTTCCTTGGAAGTTTCGATGACGCGTTTGGCGACCTCTTCCATAAAGTAGCCTTCGATGCCCAGCAGCTTGCCGTGGCGCACGGCGCGTCTCAGCAGGCGGCGCAGCACATAGCCGCGGCCTTCGTTGGAGGGAATAACGCCGTCGGACAGCATAAACACGACGCTGCGGATATGGTCGGTGATCACGCGGATGGACACATCGGTTTTGGCGTCTTTTTCGTAGGTTACGTTGGCGAGCCTGCAGACGTGGTCGAGGATATAGCGTACCGTATCGACTTCAAACAGGTTGTTGACGCCCTGCGAAAAAGCCGCCAGACGTTCGAGCCCCATGCCGGTGTCGATGTTGGGATGTTTGAGTTTATTGTAATTGCCTTCTTCGTCTTTATCAAACTGGGTGAAGACCAGGTTCCAGACCTCCACATAGCGGTCGCAGTCGCAGCCGACATAGCAGCTTTCGCTGCCGCAGCCGAACGCTTCGCCTCGGTCCACGTAGATTTCGGAGCACGGGCCGCACGGGCCGAGGCCGATCTCCCAGAAATTGTCTTCCTTACCCATGCGCACGATTTTCTTCTCGGGGATGCCGATTTCGTTTTTCCAGATGTCAAACGCTTCGTCGTCGTCCTGATAGACGGTCACATACAACAGCTCTTCGGGAATGGAGACGACCTTGGTCATAAATTCCCATGCCCAGGCGATGGCTTCATGCTTAAAGTAATCGCCGAACGAGAAGTTGCCCAGCATTTCAAAAAACGTGCCGTGGCGCGCCGTTTTGCCTACATTTTCTATATCCGGCGTGCGGATGCATTTTTGGCAGGTGGTCACCCTTTTGGAGGGCGGCGTTTCCTGACCAGTGAAGTAGGGCTTGAGCGGAGCCATGCCCGAATTGATGAGCAGCAGGCTTTTATCGTTATGCGGGATCAGCGAAAAGCTGTCCAGCTTTAAGTGACCCTTGCTTTCAAAAAATTCAAGAAACATTTTTCTGAGGTCGTTCAACCCGTATTTTTCCATTTGTCCTCCGAGATATTTACACTAATACTCAATTTAAACGAACAGCTTTATCTGCCCAGTCGACGCAAATACCATAATTATTTATTATATATCAATTAATGCTGTTGGCAAACCTTTTTTTTAGATTATACACTGAATTATGCAGATTTTATATTGGATGGTGAGTTTGCTTTAACAATGAAGTTATCTTAAAAAACTATGAAGATT
>DAITPG010000046.1:0-12459 GCA_036833715.1 Eubacteriaceae bacterium
CGCAAATGCAATATAGCCGGAAAACCAGTGATTACCGCGACACAGATGCTGGACAGCATGATCCGAAATCCACGTCCCACGCGGGCGGAAGTCGGGGATGTGGCCAATGCGATCTTTGATGGCAGCGATGCGGTTATGCTGTCGGGAGAAACCGCAGCAGGCAAATATCCGGTGGAAGCCGTTGAAACGATGGTCAAGATCGCGCTGATGGCAGAAAACAATCTGGATACCGCAGCGCATTTTAACACGGGGTTCAAAGGAGAAGCGACCGTAACCAACACCATCGGCTACGCTTCTTATTCCACCGCGAATGTCCTTAATGCCGCGGCTATACTGACGCCGACCTCTTCGGGCTACACTGCCAAGATGATTTCAAAATTCCGTCCCAAATCCAGGATCATAGCGGTCATGGATAAGCCTTATGTGCAGCGCCAGCTCTGCTTAAGCTGGGGCGTGGAAACACTGCTGTTAAATCAATGCATCAATTTTGAACAAACGCTTAATGACAGTTTAATCAAGCTGAGCGAAAACAAGGTTCTCAACGAAGGCGATCTGGTAGTGATAACGGCCGGACTTCCGATGAATGTAAAAGGAACCACCAACGCCATACGCGTGGAAACAGTCGGCAATTTTGTGCTGCGTGGCGTGGGTATCGGCAAACATTTTGCGCGGGGCAGGCTCACCATTATCAGACAGGGTGAGGTTGCAAAGGTGGAAGAAGGAGATATCCTTGCGACTTCCTTTATGGATGAATCGATTGCTCAGCTGCTCAATCAAGTATCCGGTCTTATTACCGATCAGAAGGGCCTCAGCAGCGATTGCGCAATCGCCGCGATCAAGGCAGGCATTCCTGCCGTTGTAGGCATCAATGACATCGATGTCTTCCAAGACGGTACCATGGTTGAGATCGATCCGCAAAGAAACATGGTTTATAAAGTAGTCAAGCAAAGTACGCTCGGTTAAAATGGAGCACCATACTCATTTGAAAAACTTAGCTGCAAATAAAAATGAACCCCGCCCTTCAATGGCGGGGTTTAGCATATTAAAAATATTAACGTGCAGGTTAATTATTAATCATCGTCTCTTCCGCATCTCGGTCTGACAGTTTCCTGTATATCATTGAAATAGATGATGCATCCGTGATGAGTTTCTACAACTCTGCAGCAATAATTATGATTGCCGCAGGCTTCGCATCGGTTAGAAAATTCCATTTGATTTTCACCTCAATCGTTAAATTTGCTTCAATAATATTATATCGTAATTGAACAAAACTGACACAATTATCTCCTTTGTATATTTCCCGATTTTACGATTTATAGGCAAAAATTCAATGGTCTTAAATTACCCGTGCTATTTGTCCTTTTATGTTGATAATTAAGAAACTTTCTGCTATTATATATTTGTTAACAATGTACTTATTAAGTTATTAACAACTTAGTGAAAAAATCCTATTAAGTTGTTTTTTTTTCACCGCATGAAACTTATTAAATATAAAAATGCAATTGTTATTGTTGATAAGTGTTTATCAACATTTTAGATATCGGAGGCCGGAATGTCTGTAAGAGAAACATGGAATAACGCTTTGGAATATATCAAAGAGGAATTGAGTTTGATCGTATATCAGGATTATATCGAACCGATTATTCCTCTTTATTTCGGAGACGATACTTTCGTATTAAAAGTAGCAGAGGAATATAAAAGAACCGCCATCGAAAACATGTACCATTATTTGATCATTAAGGCGCTTCGTTATGCGACGGGCGGTAAAAACGTAAATGTAAAATATGTGGTCAACGACAGCGAATACCAGGAATCAGCCATGGCACGCGTTGAAACGGTTCAGACCGTTATGCGTCCAACCACTTTTAACATAAAATATACGTTCGATACTTTTGTCGTAGGCTCCAATAACAGGCTTGCGCATGCGGCTTCACTGGCGGTGTCTCAATATCCCGGAAAAAAATATAATCCTTTATTTATATACGGCGGCGTGGGCTTGGGAAAAACCCACTTAATGCAGGCAATAGCGCAGAATATATTAGCCGACAACGCCGATTACAGAGTCGCTTTTGTATCCAGCGAGAAATTTACCAATGAGTTTATCGATGCGATCAGAAGGGAAAGCAACCTGCAATTCAGAAACAAATACCGAAACATCGATGTACTGCTGGTCGATGATATTCAGTTTCTCTCCGGAAAAGAAGGTACACAGGAAGAATTCTTCCATACATTCAACGATCTTTATAATGCGGGCAAACAAATCATCTTAACGTCGGACAAGCCGCCCAAAGATATTCCCAATCTTGAAGAGCGTCTGCGCTCCCGTTTTGAATGGGGCTTGACCTGCGATATCGCTCCTCCCAATTTCGAAACCAGAGTCGCAATTCTGAGAAAAAAAGCCGAAGATGAAAAATTTGATATTTCGAATGAAATTCTTGAATATATAGCCGAGAAAGTCGCCAGCAATATCAGGGAACTTGAAGGCGTTCTGCTCAAAGTAAAGATGCTTTGCGATCTCGAAAACAAGCCTATGACGATTCAAAAGTTGAGCGAAAGCTTAAAGGACACGCTTGCAGTCACCGAAAAGCGCATATCGACGGAATTAATCATACAGATTACAGCCAAATATTATAACGTTACATATGGAGATATTTTATCCGCCAAACGCACGTCCAATATTGCCAATGCCAGACAGGTGGGTATGTATCTGGTTAGAGATCTGACCGATCTATCTCTTCAAAATATCGGTGATTCCTTCGGGGGCCGCGACTATTCCACAGTCATCCATGCCTGCGGAAAAGTTAAACAAAGAATGACGGAAGAAGCAAATTTTAAGAAGGAAATTACGCAGCTGACCAATGAGATAAAAAATGTCAACTGACCGTAAACATACTATCGTCGCGTTATCCCTCCGATCAATGGACAAGTATCCCGGATAATCAGCAAAGTGAAAGCGTTTTTTGACTTTTCAACATATCAACACCCCCTACTACGACTATTAACATTGATATTAATATAATCTGAAATATAAAACGAGGTGCCCAATGAAGTTTTCGGCCAATAATCATGATCTGCATAAAGCATTATCAACGGTATCCAGAGCCATCTCATCCAAAACAACCATGCCGGTTTTGGAGTGCCTGTTTATCGAAGCCAAAAACAATACGCTGTATTTAAAAGGGAGCGACGGAGAATTAACGATCATCAGCAAAATACCGGCGGCTGTTCTTATGGAAGGCAGCGCAGTGGTGCCAATAAAGACGATCATGGAATTGATCCGTAGTTATCCGGATGAAATGGTAAACTTCAGCCTTGATGAACATAATATGATGAACATCAATTGCTCTAAATCGGATTCTAAATCCGACGTTAATATTTTGGGCCGCAACCCCGACGAATATCCGAGGATCGAAGCGTATAATATAAAAGATTTCATAAAGGTAGACAACAGCGTTTTAAAAAGCATGATCAAAGACACCGTGTTTGCCTGCGCGTTTCAGGAAAGCGTTTCTCCGGTTTTGACGGGTGTGTTAGTCGATTATAAGGAAGATATCTTGGAATTTGTGGCATTGGACGGTTATAAGCTTGCGCTGAGAAAGGAAAAGATCAGCGAAAACAGCGATAAAGCGCTCAAATGCATTGTTCCCGGACGAACGTTATCCGAAATTTTAAAGATCTTGTCGATTTATGATTATGATACACTCATTCATATCACCGATAATAAATTTATCGTCAATATCGGTGATACGCAGGTTATATCCAATATACTCGAAGGTAATTTTATCAACTTTAATTCTTTGATACCCAAAGATATCAAAACCATCGTAAAAGCGGACACCAAAGAATTGCTGCACAGCGTTGAGAGAGCCGCACTGATCACGGACGAATCGAAAAATTCACTTATTAAAATGAATTATTCCGACGATAATTTGATCATTACTTCCGAATCAGAAATCGGACGGGTGACGGAAGATGTCAATATCATCAAAAACGGAGAGGATATCAAGATCGCGTTCAATTCCAAATTTTTTGTTGAGATATTGAAGATCGTCACGGATGAACGTATTGTGATCGAGTTTAAAGATAAACTGAGCCCCACTTTGATCAAACCTGTCGATTCCGATAAATACTTATATCTGGTTATGCCCGTTCGTTATATCGATTAATTAACAAGTCCGAATTGAGATAAAATGAAATGGACCCAAAAAAGCTAGACAAATATTTAAATTATGCAGCCGAGAGGGCTTGTTGTCTGTGAAGAGCAGACAGCAAGCCCTGAAGTTTTGCCTTGACACGGCATTGTTGTAAAAATCGAGATAGTCGACGAGTCCCTTTTGAATACTCTTATAAATTAGAATTCTGCAAGTACAGCAAAATTCACTCTTGAGAAAGCCAAAGAAGTTTTCGATCACTGCATTGTCCAATGTCTGCGAAGCTTGCCCCCGTCTTTCTACGGCAAGAATTGCGAACTTTCTGAGATAGATGCGTTCCCAAGAGACTTTTCATTTATACGATGTCATTTTAAATTGCAGCGCAGTCTCACAATAGCTTAATTTATCCTTACACGTCGTCTCCAACACCATGATCTTGAAATCCGGCGTGTATCGCTTGTTAGGTATTACTTTTGGCATAAAAAATCACCCTGATTGTTATTCAGTATATCATACCGTCTAACTTTCGGGGTGAAGTTCAAATCTTTAGAATTGGACTTATTTTTCTTTACTTAATTGAAGCAAATTGAAGGAGTTTGTTAAAGCAGCTAAATGATAAACTTAATTAAATACAGTTTCAAGAGCGAAAGATAGAACAAGTTATTTCGTTATTTATAATTCGAATATTTAGGTTGACTTGATAAAACCTTTATAAAATAAAAAAATAAATTCGGTTACAAAAATCAAATAAAAAGTGATACAATGAATCCAATAATAAGAAAGAAGGCAGAAAGCATGTTCGATGTAAAAAAAGAAGCTTTAGCGCTTCAGAATGAAATCATGAATTGGAGAAGATTTATTCACCAGCATCCCGAAACAGAATTAATTTTAAAAGAAACCGTGGATTTTGTTTGTGAGAAGTTATCCGAATTCGGCGCTGATTATAAAAGGCTCGGAGACCATGGCGCATTGTGCACAGTTAAAGGAAACAAGCCGGGGAGAACGATAGCGCTCAGAGCGGACATGGATGCTCTTCCCGCTGCTGAAGAGAATGATCTTGAGTTTCGATCCGTCTATGAAGGTAAAGCGCATTTATGCGGCCATGACGGTCACACAGCCATGCTGCTGGGCGCGGCTAAATTATTAAACGAACATAAAAACGAATTTTGCGGGACTGTTCAATTGATTTTTCAGCCCGGTGAGGAATGCGGTAAGGGAGCGAGCCTGCTGATCAATGAGTACAACGTCCTTAAAGATGTGGACTCTATTTTTGGCATTCATTTAACTACCCCTGCGGAAAGCGGTTGTCTTTTCTATACCGTGGGACCGGCGATGGCATCCATGGGGAAATTCGATATCAAAATCATCGGGAAAGGCGCTCACGGAGCCATGCCTCATTTCTCGATTGACCCTGTCGTTATAGCGGCGGAATTCATCAACGCAGTGCAGACGATCGTTGCAAGAAATATTGATCCCGCGGTTGCCGCCGTTGTTACCATCGGAAAAATAACAGGCGGGTCGACCTATAATGTGATACCCGATTTTGTGGAACTCAGCGGGACTTTCCGCGCTGTAAGCAAAAGCACAACCGAGCAATTAAAAACAAGGCTGAAAGAAGTATTGGAAGGCGTTTGTAAAATACATAATGCTTCCTATGAGATCGATCTGCAGGTATTGACCCCGGCGCTTGAAAATCCCGCTGAATTTACACATTTCGCAGTTGGCTCGGCTCAAAAAATCGTAGGTGAAAAAATAGTGAATATTCCTGTGCCGATCATGGCCGGAGAGGATTTCGCTTATTACCTCGAAAAAATACCCGGCTGCTTCGTATCATTGGGTGCAGGTACGGAAGCGGAGGGGTACGCCTACCCGATGCATAATCCTAAAGTCAAATTCAATGAAAATGTATTTTGGATGGGTACGGCAATCCATACGCAGGTTGCGCTTGATTTTTTATCTGCCGAATAAGAAAACAGGGACTTCGGCTACATATAGTTGAAGTCCCTTGCCATATTTTTTATTCGGTAAACAATATACAACAGTTCAAGATTGTAATGAAAATAGATATCGGTATCTCTGCGCCTGCCGGTGTTCCGTTCGTAAAGTTAAAGAAAGCGCGACAGCAGAAGAAAATACTTTTGCAGGGCACAGCAATATGTCCTTTTTTATCTTTTGTTTCCGGCGTATGTTTTATTCTTTTGCTTGACCTCTTTAATAATGCTTCTTATAACCCATACGATAGCCATGATTGCAAGCAGAAAACCAAAGGCAATAAGAAAGCCCCACAAGCCGTATAAGATATCCGCAAATTCCATGTTGCCTGTATTGGTTATTTTTTGGCCGATTTCAATGGCAAATGTGATCACCACCAAAACGGTAAACGTATAAATAAATGTAACGATAAACATCGCGGACTTAGGCAGCTTTTTTTGTATAAACCAAAAAATCAGATAAGTAAACAAAAAGATAAAAACGCCGATGATCGCCATTACGATCAAATGCAAATCCTTATCCGTAAATAAAGAATGACTGCCTTTGTTCATTCTGCCTATGTAACTATGGATTTTTCCGATAAACAAAACGATTTCCGTGAGTATTTCCTGCATAGGTCACCCCCATATTTTTTAATATATTGATTATTGTACTATAATTTACCGATAGTTTCCACCTTTACAGACGATTCAATAATTAAATCCGATATTATTTCGGGATCACCTGTTATTAACTAAGCATTTTGGTATTATTTAAACGCGTGAAATGAATGATGCGGAGCATAAAAATCAATCGGACATATTATATACAGAGGTTTTGCACAAAACAGTTGCCAATCGCATCAATAAACGTTATACTGATATAGGAATTATTCCAAATAATTATAGGAGGAAAAACAGTTGGACATAGGTGGCCGGAGTATAAACAATGACGATGATTATCATGAGCGAACTTGCGGACACAGCATGCTGAATTGTTTTGTCCGAATTTAATTTGTCTTTAAGATTTTAGCCGAGCGTACGTTGTTTGATTCGGCTTTTGATAAAGAAAATTTTCGCTTATTGATATGAACCGTATTGCACGGTTTTTTTGTTGTGCATATCGGTTTTTCGTCTGTTTTTGCTTAGCAGCTTAATTTTAAGCTGAGTAAAAGAAAGGCGTTGTTTTTTTGCCTGAATTTTATAGGCAGAATTTTTGCGCCCTGTCCTTTGGCCAAAAAACAAAGGAGGCAAAAGCATGGAAAAAATAAAAATCAATCAACTCAATTCACTGTTTACTGACCGTGACTATCGATTATTTAAAAAGAAATTGGAATTTTTAAATGTGATCGACTGCGCTGCGTATATCGAAACTTTGCAGCCAGCCGATGCTCTTAAGGCTTTCCGCATGGTTTCGAGCGATCGATCCTCTGAAATATTTTCTTATTTTTCTCACGATATGCAGTATTCAATCGCCGAGTTGATCAGCGAACGAGAACTGAAAAATATTCTTGAAACCATGTATTTGGATGATGCAGCAGATTTTATAAAAAATCTACCCCATCATGCCGTAAGCAGAACGTTAAAAAATATTGAACCGATAAAACGAAATCAAATCAACCGATATCTGGATTATGATGAAAATTCGGTCGGAAGCATTATGACGGCCGAATATATACGGCTTCAAAGAAATATCAATGTAAAAGAAGCCATTGAAACAATCCGAAAAACAGGAAAAGACAAAGAGAATGTATATACCTCTTATGTGACGGATCACAATCATACATTACTGGGGATAATTACTGTAAAAAAGCTGCTATTTTCTAAAGATGACGATCTGTTGGATACTTTAATGGATAGGGACATTATCACAGTTACCGCAGATCAGGACAGAAATATCGCGGCGGATTTGATTGCGAGATATGATCTGCTGGCTTTGCCTGTTGTGGATGATGAATACCGTTTGATCGGCATCGTAAGCTTCGATGATGCGGTCGATGTTATGAAAGAGGAGGCATCCGAAGATTTACAATTGATGGGTGCCATGATACCCAGCGAAAAATCCTATACCAAAACAGGCGTATTCGAAATGGCCAAAAATCGTATCCTTTGGCTTTTGTTGCTTATGTTTTCCAGCATGATAACGGGCGGTATATTGGGCAGATACCAACACGCGATTTCCGCTCTTCCCATTTTGGTGACCTTTGTGCCCATGCTCACAGCAACGGGCGGAAATGCCGGTTCTCAAAGCTCTACGCTGGTTATAAGGGGCATGGCATTATCCGAACTGGGTTCCGGGGACTTTTTGAAAATCTTCTGGAAAGAAATCCGCGTCAGTGTATTGGTCGGCCTTATCCTTTCGGCAATCAATTTCGTCAGACTGATGATCGTATATCCGGGGAATCTGATGCTTTCGCTAACGGTTGCAAGCAGCCTGCTTGCGACTGTTGTTATTGCAAAAATCATCGGCGGAATGCTGCCTGTGGCTGCTAAACTGCTGAAAGCCGATCCTGCGATAATGGCAGCCCCATTGATCACTACGATCGTGGATGCCTTATCGCTTCTGATTTATTTTGTTATTGCTCAAAATTTGTTGAATCTATAAAAACGGCAGAGCATATATAAGCTGATGATCCGGGCATAATTTTAAGATTCAAACGCGGATTAATAAGTAAATGCATACGCCCTTATTTCTTGTTAATTATCTACGTTTTTGTATATAAGCATCACCGATTCGCTCTTTTTTGCAATTTAAAGCGTATAATTTTTAAAGAACCTGACAAATGAAATGACTTCTTCATTCGTTCCCGCAGTTAGGCCAATAATCATTCGATTGATTACCACTGTTGCTTTTCTAAAAGCTCACCGTCGAAACGGGCAGTTGACAAAGTATTGGCACTATTGCTGTTTTTTAATAAAGGATTTGATGATGCTCTCTATTTCATCTAAATCCTTTTTTTCATTTTCTGCTGTGGTTTTTCCTATCACGGTTATATAGTCAAAACCGGTTTCGATGGAGCAATACCAGGCTGTAATGCTATTGTCGTGATCTTCATAGGCTACTTTTGTCAGCAAAGCTTGATAATTGTTGATGGTAACTGCTTTACATTCTTTTATCTTCGCATTACTGTAGGATAAAGCCATGTACAGGGTCATGTTTTCATCATAGGTTGCCAGATTATTAAAAAAATAATAAGTTGCCTTATCATAACTTAATACCAAAATCGATTTTCGGATGTTTTGGCCGCTGACGATAAAAAGTGAGCCTTCTACGCCGGAGTCGTCTTTAGTCCAGCTTTCATCGGCTATTAGCTGATAATTGCCGTCCGAAGTCGTAAAGCACACTGACTCCGATGAACAGGCAGATAATAATAAAAGGCTGATCATAATCAAGGCAAATCCTATTTTTTTACAATGTCTACATAAAGTATTCATAGATATTCTCCGCTGTTTTTATCTTTATAATTTATTTTGTCCCTTAGGAAAATATGCACATTAAGGAAATGTTCAAATAATAAATGATTGAATAATTTCAAAATCCGCATTATAATGAAATAAAAAATCCGGAGGATAGGATGAGCGAAGTTTTTGATACATTAACCAACAAAGTTTATTTTATTGCGACTACAGAAGGGGATCAGCCCAGAGTACGTCCGTTCGGCTCTTTGATGGAAGAGAACGGAAAGCTCTATTTCACTACCAATAATCAGAAGGAAGTGTATAAGCAGCTGCTTAAAAACCCAAAATTTGAGCTGGCTGCCATGACAAGCGGTGGAGACTGGGCGCGCTTGGAGGGAGAAGCCGCTGAGGAACACGATCAGGAAATCAAAAATAAGGCCTTTGAACGCTCGCCGCGGCTCAAACAGCTTTATAAAGGCGCGGACGATCCTATCTTAGCTATTTTCTCGATTATTAACGCAAAGGCAACCCTATATACAAAAGGAGAAATCATTGATTTAAAATTCTAGAGCATAGGGCATCATCCCAAAACGATGATGCCGTTTTTATGAACCATATCCAGACAATACTTAAACATTGCGCGAATCGTAAGGATTGCATTGAAAAACGTAACTTGTGCATTATAATGGAAATAAGAAATCAACAGAGGTGTACAATGTCCAACGCTATCTATAAGGTACCGATGCCCCAAAATGAGCTTGCTAAAACCTATTTGCCGGGAAGCAAGGAGAAGCAGGAACTTAAGGAAATGCTTTCCGTACTGCAGTCGCAGCAAATACAAATACCCTGCGTGATCGGAGGAAAAGAGGTTTTTACCGGAAACACGGGTAACTGCATCATCCCTCATAAAAAAGATCATGTGCTTGCTCAGTTTCATAAAGTCGGCGAAAAGGAGATCCATGATGCGATCCAAGCCGCTTTATCCGCGCGCAAAGAATGGGAACAAATGAGTTGGGAGCACAGAGCGTCCGTTTTTTTGAAAGCCGCAAATCTTATCGCTGGCCCTTACCGCGCGCTTTTAAACGCGGCGACCATGCTCGGACAAAGCAAGACGATCCATCAGTCAGAGAATGATGTGATCTGCGAGCTGTGCGATTTTTTCCGATACAACGCTTATTTTATGACCGAAATTTACAGTGACCAGCCTAATTCCACCACATTGATTTGGAACAAAACCGAATACCGCGCGCTGGAGGGCTTTGTTTTTGCGGTAACACCTTTCAATTTTTCGGCTATTGCGGGCAATCTCCCGTCGACTCCCGCCATGGTAGGCAATACCGTTGTCTGGAAGCCTTCCTCCACAAGCATTTATTCTAATTATTTCATTATGAAGATTCTAAAAGAGGCCGGCCTGCCCGACGGAGTCATCAATTTCATCCCTGGCAGCGGCAGCGCCATCGGCGAGATCGTTTTAAAGCATCCAGAACTGGCGGGCGTTCATTTTACGGGTTCTACGGATACCTTTAACAGCATATGGAGTACGATCGGAGAGAATATAGGCAACTATAAATCATATCCGCGTCTGGTAGGTGAAACGGGTGGCAAGGATTATATTTTTGTGCATCCTTCCGCTGACGCGCAAGCCGTATCGACGGCGATCATCCGGGGAGCTTTTGAATATCAGGGTCAAAAATGCTCCGCGGCATCGCGCGCTTATATTCCGCAATCTCTTTACGGAGAAATTAAAGACCGTGTGATGAAGATCTGTTCCGAAATTAAAATGGGCGATCCCTGCGATTTCAGAAATTTCATGTCCGCCGTCATTGATGAAGCTTCCTTTAAAAATATCGTTTCCTATATCGAATGCGCAAAAGCATCCGATGAGGCCGATATCATAGCAGGCGGAGGCTATGATGACAGCGTCGGTTATTTTATTGAGCCGACGGTCATCCGTGCGTATAATCCCGAATTTAAAACCATGCTGGAAGAAATTTTTGGGCCCGTCATCACGCTTTATGTCTATGAAGAGGAAAATTTGGATGAAACGTTAAAACTGTGCGATCAGTCAACCGCTTACGGACTTACAGGCGCAATATTCGCACAGGACAGAACAGCTATCGCTCATATGCTGAAATCGCTTTATCATTCAGCCGGAAATTTAACCATCAACGACAAACCTACCGCAGCCGTCGTCGGTCATCAGCCATTTGGGGGAGCCAGACGCTCGGGCACCAACGATAAAGCCGGAAGCAAATTGAATCTATATCGGTGGATCAGCCAGATGACGATCAAAGAAAACTTCATGCCGGATATCGATTACGTGTATCCCTTTATGCAGGAAGAATGAAATTTTAGATCAATCATGGTTCATTTTTTTCAAATGCTTATGTTTATTGTTCCTGCGCTATACTTGTCTGATCATTTATCCGATGTTAACCCTCTTGCGAGTTTAAACTGCGCATTATGAATAAGTGAATCTAAAAGCCGTCTAAAGGCTTTGCGATCATAATTAATGATTTTAAAGGAGGCATTTTATGAAAAAAGCACACGAAGTCGAATTCAAGATCCACGGCGAAGATATGCAATTTATTGAGATCATGCTTGACCCGAATGAAACAATCATTGCGGAAGCAGGCGCAATGATGTACATGGACAGCTCCATTAAAATGGATACCATTTTTGGAGATGGTTCAGGTAAGGAAGGCAAAGACTTAAAAGACAAATTATTTTCTGCCGGCAAAAGGATGCTCACGGGTGAAAGCCTGTTTATGACCAGCTTTACCAATAATTCCAATGTTAAAAAATGCGTTTCTTTTTCGGCTCCCTATCCCGGAACGGTCATTCCGTTCGATCTTTCGGATTATAACAACATGCTGATCTGCCAAAAGGATGCTTTTCTTTGCGCGGCGATGGGTATTTCCGTCGGGATCGCGTTTCAG
>DAITPG010000047.1:0-12431 GCA_036833715.1 Eubacteriaceae bacterium
TTCCGAACATGCCGATTGCATAGCGGAGCGGTTTGGTCGGTTTTACGGTTGATTGCTGATTGGTTTCCATTCTTACCTCCTCATTAGATTTTATGGACTGATTTTATTATAGCAGGAGGCAATTGCAGGCGCTTGTTTTTATTTAACATAAACAAGTGATAATTTTAAGCTTATTGCTTGTTGAATGCACATTTATGTGGTATTTTTGAGATAAAAGCAAGGATTTTTACCTTTGAGAAATAGGAGTAAAATTTAACTAAACCAATGCAAAGTATGAGTAAAATTCGAGTCAATACCGTTGATTATCGACAAAATGCAGATCTGAAAAAAACCGGATTATCGTTTCATTGGTGGGATGCCGAATGGACGAGTATGCATAACCACAATTTTTATGAATTTTTTATTATTACACACGGGAAAACAAGACATGAAATTAACGGAACCGTAACAGAACTGTCCAAAAACACCTTTTGCATGATATGCCCGGAGGACTGCCATCAGTTTACAAAACTGATTGGTTTTGAATGCATCCATATCAATTTGTGCGCCACAACTGAAAGGCTGCGCAGTATCTGCGAAGCGTTTGGTGTTTCTCTTCTGGAATTAGCTTCAAATAATTCGCCACCCGTTACGCTTTCTAATGAGGAAATGGCCTTTTTTATGAGCCGAGCCGAGCAGATCGGCTTGTTGAGGCGGAGCGGTACAGGCGATGTTTCCATCATTGTTTGCGAACTTATTTCTGAAGCAGTCGCTATCCTTTGCAAAAAGCCGATGTTCTTGAATTTTAACTGTCCCGCCTGGTTCACCGTTATCCTTGAAAAAATACATTCACCCGAGAATCTGTGTTGCACGGCCGCCGATATTTATAGACTCGGCGGATTCTCTCCGCCCGCAATGATCGGCTACTTTAAAAAATACACAGGTAAAACGGTTACGGAATACTTAAAGGTTGTCAAGCTTGACTATGCGGGTGAAATGCTGCAAAAATCCGAACTTAATGTATTAGAGATATCCGCGCGGATCGGTTATGACAGCCTGAGCCACTTCAATCGTATATTTAAACAATATGCGGGCTGTTCTCCCGGTCAATTTCGAAGAATGAATCGTAAGGTGCCCTAAAGCGATTACCTAAACGATCCTACGCTTGCTAAATTTTCGACATATATATTGCTTTCAACGTAAACAAAAAACTGCCGTAAATCATGTTTTGATTATCGGCAGTATTTGATAAAATTTATGGTCGGAGTGAGAAGATTCGAACTTCCGGCCTCTTGAACCCCATTCAAGCGCTCTACCAAGCTGAGCCACACCCCGACGTGCATTAACTATTATATCTGCATATAGTATGAAAATCAAGAACAAAATTACTTTAAATTGATTTTTTAGTTATTATATTTTTACTTAATCGATACTCACACAAGGATGAAGCCGGCAATAAATATAAAAACGCCCTTCGCATACCGTTCCATAATACATATTTATCGGAACGGAAAAATCAACTTCAGAAACCGAGCATGCTTTTACAATATTTTCGCCGCTAGTTGTGTGATTGTCTCCGATGTAGAGCAATATTTCCGGCTCATCTTTAAAACAAATCAGCATCGCGGACCCGCTGCCTGCTGCGTTTGGATGATGAATTTCGATGTATTTTTGCATTTTGTTGCTCCCGTTGTTTTCTTTCATGCTATTATTAGCCTTTCAAAGCCGCACTCCTTTAAATTTGCGCAAAAAAAGCAGGCGTATGTTGCGCCTGCTTAAAAAAGATTATCGGCTGCTTTTGTCGTATGGAATGCCCGATGCTTTCGGAGCCTGCGACTTTTTGGAAGAAAAGATCAAAACGATAATGGTTGCCACATACGGGATCATTTTATAAAAATTGCTCGGAAGCGGCAATGCGTGCAGAAACGCGATTCCCGAATAGGCCGAAGCCAGTGTTTTCATCAGTCCGAAGAAAAAAGCCGCAAACAATACCCGCACCGGCCTCCATTGCCCGAAGATAAGTACCGCAAGCGCCAGAAAGCCGTATCCGGCCACATCGGCGTTGAAGTTTGTGGAGGTCGGTATAACAAAGATCAGTCCGCCTATGCCCGCCAAAAAGCCCGAGATCATAACGCCCGCGTAACGGATTTTATAAACATTCACTCCCAATGAATCGGCAGCCTGCGGATGCTCGCCGCAGGCGCGCAGTCGCAAACCGAATTTGGTTTTATACAACAAGACGGCGGCAACAACCAATATTAAAAGGCCGATATAAGTTGTTAAATAGGCATTTTTAAAGAACATGTCACCGATCACAGGAATATCGCCCAAACCCGGAACGCTGGCGATCCTGAATTGATTCGAAAAGTTGATCTGTTGTACGCCTTGGATCATCCTTGCCGTAAAAATTGCGAATGCGGGGGCAAAAAGATTGAGCGCCGTTCCGCTGATGACCTGATCGGCTTTCATATTGATGGAAGCGTAGGCATGCAGCAGGGAATAGACCATGCCGACAAGTCCCGCAATCAAAAGAGCCAGCAGCAAAACGGGCTGACCGGGCAGCGTATGCTGAAAAATATTGATAAAGTAGATGCCTACAAAGGCGCCCATGATCATGATCCCTTCAAGCGCGATATTGACTACGCCGCTCCGCTCGGAAAACATACCGCCCAAAGCCACCACGAGCAGGGGGATTGAAAAATACATTGTTTGTTGAGTTATAAAATATAATACATTCATTTCAAATCACCTTCGGTTTTCTTTTTCCTAAACTTTACAAACCAGTTTTTAAAAGCGAGTGAAAATGCGCTGCAATAGATGATCACAGATATGATGATATTGATGACTTCGGGCACAAAATTAAACCGCTGCATAAAGAAGCCGCCCTGGTTGATGTAGGCGATAAACAGTCCCGCAAAAAATACGCCTACGGGATTGCTTAAACCCAGCAGAGCCACCGGTATGCCGTTAAAGCCTTCCGCGGCAAGCGTATCCACCACCGAGATGTATTTGCCCGTGCCCGACAGGTAGAGCAGCCCCCCGCCGAGTCCTGCGAGGGCGCCGGCGATCACCATGGATAAAATGATGCTGCGCTTTTCGTTGATGCCCGCATATTTGCTCGCATCCCGGTTAAAGCCGCATGCTTTCAGCTCATAACCGAAAGTCGTTTTATTAAGAATGATGTAAATGACGGCTACGCTTAAAATGGCGATCAGAAAGCCTGCGTTGACGCCCGAACCTGTAAATATTTTATCAAGCCCGGCTTTCGGGATCACCGTGGAGGCGGGAAGCGTCTGGTTCCGGTTTTTATCATAGACTGTCAGGACGATCAGGTAATTAACGATATACATGCCGATATAATTCATCATGATGGATGAAATAACTTCATTGACGTTTCTGAGAGCTTTCAGCAGACCCGGTATAAAGGCCCAGATGGCTCCCGCGGCCATTGCGCCCAAAAGGGCGACGATCCAAAGAATAGAGGACGGGATAAAAGTCCAGCGGACGCCGATGTAGATAGCGACAAATGCGCCCAAGATAAATTGTCCGGGCGTTCCGATATTAAACAAGCCGGTTTTAAACGCAAATCCAACCGAAAGACCCGTCATGATGATGGGTGTTGCCAGATACAGCACCTGGCCTATGCCGTTGGCTCCGCCCGTAAATCCGCCGGCGATGATAGTGAAAAAGCCTCCCAACGCCTGCGAGGGATTGCTGATAAGTAAAATGACAAGCCCGACGCCCAGACCCAGCACAATGGCGCCGAGCGAGGATATAAAATTCATGAAGCCTTCGGACTTCGTATAGATGGTGAGGGTTCGTCTGAACCGTGAACCGAATTCACTTAATCTGTTTTTCATCGCTGCGCCTCTCTCTTGGAACCTGCCATATACAGTCCCAATTCCTTTGTGCTGACTTTTTTGGGATCAAATTCTCCCACGATCTCGCCCTCGTAAATAACCAGTATGCGGTCGCTGAGATTCATGACCTCATCAAGCTCCAGCGAGATCAAAAGCACACCTTTGCCCGCGTCCCTCTGTTCCACCAGCTTACCGTGAATATATTCGATCGCGCCGACGTCAAGACCTCTTGTGGGCTGCACCGCAAGCAGAAGCTCGGGGTTGCGGTCGATCTCTCTTGCCACGATCGCTTTCTGCTGATTTCCGCCGGACATGCTTTTAGCGGGGGTTTCGGGACCCTGTCCGCTTCGGATATCATAGCCCTTGATCAGCTTTTTGGCGTATTCGCGGATGGCATCAAATTTTAAAAAACCATTGTTTTGAAATTGCTTGGTAAAATAAGTCTGTAAAATCAAATTTTGTTCCAATGTATAATCCAGTACAAGCCCATGCTTATGCCTGTCCTCCGGTATATGGGCCATTCCCTTGGTGTTTCGTTTTCTGATGCTTTGTTTGGTGATATCATCGCCGCCCAAAGTAATTTTCCCGCTTGTTGCGGGCAGCATCCCGCTGAGCGCGTAAATCAGCTCCGACTGGCCGTTTCCGTCAATACCCGCTATGCAAAGGATCTCATTTTTTCGTACTTCAAAATTGATGTCATTTAATACATGCTTTGTGCTGTGTTTCGGCTTGATCGTTAGATGTTCCACCTTCAGAATTGCGTCACCGGGGGTAACCTCATCCTTATCGATGGATAAGTTGATCTTTCTTCCAACCATCATTTCGGACATCTGCTCCGGCGTCGTTGAATCCACGTCGATGGTATCGATATATTTGCCCTTGCGAAGGATGGTGCAGCGGTCGGCCACTTCCTTTATTTCATTGAGCTTATGGGTTATGAAGATTAGAGATTTTCCTTCGGTTGTCAAATTCTTCATGATGCCCATCAGTTCATCGATCTCCTGCGGCGTCAATACCGCTGTGGGTTCATCAAAAATCAATATATCATTATCCCTGTATAACATTTTTAATATTTCTACTCGCTGCTGCATACCGACCGTGATGTCCTGTATGAGCGCGTCCGGGTCAACGGCCAGATGATACTGCTCGCTGAGATCCATTACTTTTTTTCGAGCTTGTCCTAGACTTAAAAAACCGGCCTTCGTATCTTCGGCTCCCAAAACGATGTTTTCAAGCACGCTGAAATTACCGACCAGTTTGAAATGCTGATGCACCATTCCTATACCGAGCCGGTTGGCATCATTGGGACTTTTGATATCGACTTTTTCACCGTTTAATTTGATTATACCGCTGTCCGGTTGATACATGCCGAATAAAATACTCATAAGCGTGGATTTCCCTGCGCCGTTTTCGCCCAAAAGCGCATGGATCTCGCCCTTTTTAAGTAAAAGAGATACATTATCGTTTGCTACGATACCGGGAAAGGTCTTGGTGATATTGAGCATTTCTATAATGTTATCCATAGAGTTACCTCCGTTTAAAATAAGGCCTTGGCTGCTGCTTAAGTGCCATAAAAAGAGTCATAAGGAGCCCTTTCTTTTAATGTCACCGAATACATGCGGTCAAGTCGAATTTTTTCTTATTGATTATTTTCACGTTTATTGCGGATTTTTTCCCGTTACCAAATGCCAATCACCCATATTTTGCGTCTTAATGACTTCGATTTGATTTTCTTTATAGGCTTCAAGCACTTCATCCAGCGTATCGGTAATGATGCCTGAGGTTATAAACAGTCCGCCCGGTTTTAAAATTCTTTTTACGTCGGGCAGGAGTCTTCGGATGATGTTGGCAAAAAGATTGCCGATTACTATATCCGCTTTTTGAGTGATCTTGTCCGTTAAATCACCCAGCACGATTTCAGCCTTGTCCTCCGCATTATTCGTCTGAACACAGTTTCTTGCCGTTATGACCGCCGTTTCGTCGATATCGATGCCGATTACCTTTTCACAGCCCAGTTTTGCTGCGGCAACCGTTAAAATGCCGCTTCCGCATCCCACATCGCTTACGGTGTCGCCGCTTTTGATATTATCCTCCAAAGCGCATAAACACAGCTTGGTGGTTTCGTGCAGACCTGAACCAAAGCTGTTTCCGGGATCGATATGCAGGATGATTTTGTTATCGGTATTTTCATATTCTTCCCAAGTCGGTTTGACCACCAGATTTTTTCCGACTGAAAACGGCTTAAAATAAGCTTTCCAATTGTTTTCCCAATCTTCATCCTTCACATTGTTGACTGTGATTTCAAGCCTGCCGTATTCGCTATCGGAATCCGCTCGCTTTAATTCTTTAAGCTCGCTGTAAACCTGTTTGATGAGCTCATATCCCTGCGGCGTATCGGAGATATAGATCTTGATATTGGGCTCGACATTGCATAAGTCCAGCACATCCGCATCGACCATATCCCAAAGTCCGCTGTTTTCATCGATAAACTGTTTCATATCATCAGGATCTTCGACGACAAATCCATTGATTCCGAGTTTGATCAATACGCCCGTTACCGGTTCCAGCCCGTTTTTAGAGGTAAAGATCGTAAGTTCCGTCCAATTCATTTTTTTCTCCGTATCGGCGTTATTTTGACAAAATAATAACTATTATACTTTAATCTTCGGCTTTTTTCAATATCATGCCGCCATTATCCGGCTTTATTGAATACAATTAGTTTTTACACAATAATCAAAATAAAATACGATATTTTCTTTATGCAAGCAGATAAAGTAAATATCGCAGTCAAACGATTATTTTTTTAACAAATCTCTGATTTCAGTCAGCAGCTGAATATCCTCTGCTATAGCGGTAGGCTCGGATTCCGAAACGGGTTCTTCGGCTTTTTTCTTTTTAAAAGAATTGAGCGCCTTGATCAAAATGAATACAACAAAAGCCACTATTAAAAAATTGACGACATTTTGTATGAAATTTCCGTATAAAATTGCGGCTTCCGCTTTATCGCCTGAAGCCGGTGTCAGAATGATTTTTAAGTTGGAAAAATTGATATTGCCGATCAATAAACCGATAAAAGGCATAATAATATCCTTCACCAGCGAATTGACGATCGTGGTAAACGCTCCGCCGATAATGATGCCCACAGCCAAATCCATTACGCTGCCGCGGGATATAAATTCTTTAAATTCCTTTATGATGCCTGAATGTTTTTTTATTTTTTCCATAGTATGTACTCCTCAATGATTAAATTCATTCCAATCATACGTTTTATTGCGATTATTGTCAATCGTGCCCGCAAAATTTATCGTATTCCTTTATTTTATCGCCTAAGCTTGCCGAAATATGGGTTTCGGTTTATAATGATATACAATCAAAAGGAGTGCAGTATATGAATGAAACCTATATCATCAGCAAAGATAGAAGGCTTTTACAGCCGGATAGGCTCCAGCATTTAATCAAACAGACCTACTGGGCAAGTAAAAGGCCGCTTGATACCATTATGAAATCCGTAGAAAACTCCCTGTGCTTCGGCATCTATTTTGAAGGCGTTCAAGTCGGATTTGCGCGCGTCATTACCGACTACTCAACGGCCTATTATCTGTGTGATGTGATCATCGATGAAGCGCACCGCGGTCACGGCCTAGGTAAGCAATTGATCGATGCAGTCGTGAATGATGAGGCGCTGGTTAATTTGTCGGGTTTGCTTGCGACCAAGGACGCGCACGGTCTCTATGAACAGTACGGTTTTGTAAAAGACAGCGAAAAATTTATGGCAAAAAGAAAAAGCTGAAACAAATTTGTTCCGGCTTCAATTCTATTATCGTTCCGTATCGCGTTTTGTTTAGCTTTTAACGTTTATTTTTTTATAAACTTTCAAATAAATCCATAAAGCGTTCGCTAACAGCAGGGCGCTTGTAAAAAAGAAGACATATTTGAGCCCTGCATGCGCGGCGATCTGCCCGCCCGCAATCGATCCCGAAAATACGCCCAGATACTGCGCCGAGATATTCAGACCGAAGACCCTGCCGGTCAAAGCATCCGGCGTTATTTTTTTGACCACAACATTGACCGATGGATTAAGCCCCGCCATCGTAAGGCCGAGAAGAAATCGAAGAAACATCAATTCCCAAGGATTTCTTACGAACGCCTGCGGTATAAAAATTACTCCTGCGGCAATCAGTGAGGCAACCATGATCTTATGAACGCCGATCTTATCCGAAAGCTTACCCAGCCGAGGGGCCGCAAGTATATTGGCAAGTCCCGATACCGAGAAGATTAGTCCCGAAATCAACGCTACGTGCACGGTCTTCTCGCTCAGCTGCCCCACATAAACCGTAACGATGGGTTCCACCGTATACAACGCTGCCGAAAGGGTAAAGGAGGTCGCAAACATGATCATCGTAAGTTTTTTTTGCGACACGCTTTCCCAAACTTCTTTTAAGGATTGCGCCGTGCCGCCGTCCTTCATAAAATTTTCTTTCACAAAAAACAGCGTAAGTAAAAAGGCAACAAACATCAGGGCGCCTGTCAAAAAGAAAACGTTGCGCATTCCGAGATTCTCGGCGATAAAACCGCCGATCGTCGGCCCTATCAACGAACCTGCGATATTGGAGGTGGAAAGCAACCCCAAAGCATACCCCGCGTGCTCTTTATCCGTCTGTGTCGCAATGAGTGTTGTGCAGGCTGTGCTGTATCCGGTGATCACACCCTGAAAAAGGCGCAGGCCGATCAGCTGATAAACATTGCGGGTGAAGCCCATGCAAAAAATGACAACGGCCATACCAAGGCTTGCGCGAAGCAGCATCGGCTTGCGGCCGTATTTATCAGCAAGCAATCCCCAAACAGGCGAAAAGATCGCGGAAATGATAAATGTTGCGCCGAAGGCTATGCCCGATAATTGCTCGATTAGCGCAGTTTTTTCTATTCCGATATGCTCTATGTACAGCGGCAGAACGGGGGCGATCATGCTCATGCCTATTCCTGTGACAAACATTCCGAACCAGCAAAAGATCAGATTCCTTTTCCAAAGGTCCATATCAATACTCCCTTGCATTAACAACGGTATCATCTTACCATATACGCCATGCATATTCCACAACACGAAAAAAATAGGTTCAAAAAATTGTATTATTAAAGCAGCATATACTTGACTAAGATTATCCAATATGATAAACTGCACTCGTGTGGTAAATTGTATGTTGATCAGAAAGGAATGCGATTACGCCATCCGCATCCTGCGCGCCTTAACCAAAACCACCATTGCCAGCGTTACAGCCATCAGCGAACAGGAGCATATCCCGATCCCTTTTGCTTATAAAATATGCAAAAAGATGGTGAAAGCCGGTTTTATCAGCAGCCATCGGGGAACGGACGGCGGCTATGAGCTCAATCAAGGCACGTTGGAACTTTCTTTATTGGACGTATGCAAAGCGGTAGATACCGATTTAATGATTGCGGAATGCATGGAACCGACAAACCTTTGCTCAATGAATACCTGCGAGCGGCCGTGCAAGGTTCATAATGAATTCTGCCGTCTGCAAAAAATTGTGCTCAATGAAATGAGCGCTACAAAGCTCGCCCTGCTTTTATCGTAATAAAGCGCACGAACTGTGTGCTTTAAAATATAATTCAATATGGACTAAAATAGTCCAGTATAAGGAGAAGAACGTTATGAATCAATGTTATGGATGCAACACGTGTCAGAGCGCGGATAAACCGCTGGAAGATTTTATTCGCACGCTGCCGATGGAGACGTCCCATCACCGCGTGGAATCACAGGAAACCAAATGCAATTTCGGATTGCAGGGGGTATGCTGCCGGCTATGTTCAAACGGCCCCTGCCGTATTACGCCCGATGCGCCGCACGGTATCTGCGGAGCGAATGCGGATACCATCGTAGTTCGTAATTTTTTGCGCGCGGTTTCCGCAGGGGCGGCCTGCTATCTTCATGTGATCGAAAACACGGCGTTAAATCTCAAGCACATGGCGCAAGAAAAGGGCGCGCTAAAGGGACTCAAATCCTTGCAGCGCATGTGCGAGATGTTTGGAATCGAAGGAGCCGATGATCATGAAAAGGCCTTAAAAATTGCAGATGCCGTATTATCCGATCTGTATCTGCCCGATTACATAGAACCCGCGTTGGTCAAAAAAATGGCGTACGCACCCAGATATGAGACATGGAAAAAACTCGGCATTTTGCCAGGCGGCGGCAAATCAGACGTTTTCCGAGGAATTGTTAAAACCTCCACCAACCTCAATTCCGATCCCGTCGATATGCTGCTTGACTGCCTGCGGCTGGGCATTTCCACAGGTCTTTACGGCTTGACGCTTACCAATCTGTTAAACGATGTATTGCTTGGCGATCCGCAGATTCGTATGGCTCCGGTAGGGCTGCGTGTCATTGATCCCGACTATATCAACATTATGATCACCGGCCATCAGCATTCGGTTTTTGTCGATCTTCAGCAGCGTCTGACGAGCTCCGCCGCAATCGAAAAAGCAAAGGCCGTCGGCGCCAAAGGCTTTAAGCTTGTGGGCTGCACCTGCGTAGGGCAGGACCTGCAACTGCGCGGAGCTTATTATACCGAGATATTTGACGGCCACGCGGGCAACAATTTTGCGAGCGAAGCGGTTCTGGCCACGGGCGGCATCGATGTTGTCCTTTCGGAATTCAACTGCACGCTTCCCGGCATAGAACCCATTTGCGATGAATTGCTCATTAAGCAGATCTGTCTCGATTCCGTTGCCAAAAAGGCCAACGCGGAGCTGAAGCAATACGATTACGCAAACAGAGCCGCAATCAGCGAAGATGTTATTGATGAAGCGGTTGCCGCCTATCAAAACAGAAGAGGCAAAGTGGAGATCCGTTTGATGCCCGACCATGGCAACGACCATTCATTAACAGGCATCAGCGAAAATTCGTTGAAAGAATTCTTGGGCGGCAGCTGGAAACCATTGATCGACCTTATCGTATCGGGTGACATCAAAGGCATCGTCGGCGTTGTGGGTTGCTCCAACCTGACGGCGGGCGGCCACGATGTGCTGACCGTAGAGCTTACCAAAGAACTCATTAAAAGAAATATAATCGTATTGACGGCGGGCTGCTCTTCGGGAGGGATCGAAAACTGCAACCTGATGACACCCGAAGCGGCTCAGTTTGCCGGGCCGAAGCTCCGCGCGGTATGCGAAAAACTGGGGATTCCTCCTGTGCTTAATTTCGGTCCGTGCCTTGCCATCGGAAGGCTTGAAATCGTCGCAACTGAAATTGCCGAAGCGCTTAACGTGGATATCCCGCAGCTGCCGCTCGCGTTATCCGCTCCGCAGTGGCTTGAAGAGCAGGCTCTCGCGGACGGCGCGTTTGGTCTGGCTCTGGGACTTCCGCTTCATTTGGGACTGCCGCCGTTTGTTACCGGCAGCAAAACCGCGGTAAAGGTTTTGACGGAAGATATGAAGACCCTCACGGGCGGACATGTGATCATTAACCCAAGCGCCGTCGAATCTGCGGAACTCCTTGAAAGCATCATCATTCAAAAAAGAACCGAATTAGGTTTGTAAAGGGGGCATGCAAATGAAACGTATCATCATTGATGCCCAAAAATGCGATGGCTGTAAAAACTGTTCCACCGCCTGTATGCAGGCTCACCGAAAAGACGAAGGGTCGATTTACGATTTGGATCTTACGGATAAAGCCAATGAATCGCGCAACCGCGTTATCGGTTTGGGCGGCGGAATTTATAAACCTTTATTTTGCAGACATTGCGACGAGCCGGATTGCGTAGCGTCATGCATGAGCGGCGCCTTAAGAAAAAATACGCAGACGGGACTGGTCGAATATGACGAAACCAAGTGCGCGTCCTGCTTCATGTGCGTAATGAATTGCTCTTACGGCACGTTGAAGCCCGACACTGTGTCAAAAAGCCGCATCATCAAATGCGATTTTTGCAAAGAGCATGATTACGACCCCGCCTGCGTAAAATCCTGTCCAAAAAAAGCAATTGTTGTGCAGGAGGTAAATTTATGAAACATCTCATTGTAGGATCAGGAGCAGCCGGTATATCAGCAGCAAGAAAAATCCGTCAAATACAGGCCGATGCCGATATCACCATCATAACAACGGATGACTTCATTCATTCCCGCTGCATGCTGGATAAATATCTGTCCCTGGATCGGGACGAGGCTGCGCTCAGCTTTGTGGAAAAAGATTTTCTTACCTCAAACCGAATCAGCCTTATCAAAGGAGAAGTGGAAAAAATAGACGCGGAACTGCGAACGATCCGCTTGTTAGACGGAAGCGAGCATGTCTATGACCGTTTACTGATTGCAGCCGGCGCAGAAAGCATAATACCGTCCATCGGAGCGCTTAAAAACGCACCCAATGTTTACGGGCTCAGAAATCTTTCCGACGCGCAAAATATCTTAAAAAAGGTGCGCCCCGAATCTAAGGTTTTGATCATCGGCTCCGGTTTGGTCGGCATGGATGCGGCTTACGGTTTGATCAAGCAAAAAATAAAATTGACCGTTGTTGAAATGGCCGATCATATACTGCCGATGCAGTTGGATGAAACCGCGGCAAAACCCTATCAGGATCTATTT
>DAITPG010000048.1:0-12396 GCA_036833715.1 Eubacteriaceae bacterium
GAAGGCGGAAGAACCGTCGGCGCCGGCGTTGTTGTGGAGATCATTGAGTAATTGATCGAATTATTAAATCCCTGCATATTGTAGCAGGGATTTTTTTCTTAATTATATAGAGTAATGTCAATAGCGGATAAAGAAGAGGCGACACTTATTTCTTCATCCGGCCGTACGTAGATCTAAGGTCGGAGTTTTTTAATGGAGTAGTATTATCTTAAGCTCTACTCATACTGTATATCAACGTGCATTTGACAAAATATTCTTGAAACCTATTAATGAAATACAAAAAAACAAAGCGTAAACTGGATTTGCAGTTATACACTCTGTTTTTTATAATTTTAATATTCTTAAATGATCAATCACTTAAAAAATCATATTCCTGCGGTCCGTTTTCATCACCCAAATCAATGGTAATTTTATCATCCTTGGGAACTCCCGTATCAACAACCACCGTTTTCTTTTGGACATCGGAATATTTTATCTGATTACTGTCGTCCATATAATAGGATTTAAAATCCCAGGTAAAATTGGCCACGGTGTTATCTCCGTTTACATCGATAAACGTTAATATCCCTGTGCCAAAACCTTCCGATTGATAATAGCCGATATCAAGCTGGTAAACGCCGTTTTTGACAGAAAATTTTGCGACAATTTTTGTTGAACTGTTATGCCATTGGCCGCTGATGTTGTCTATAAATACGTTGGGGTCTCCTTTATCGACCACCGAAACATTAATGCTTTTGGTCGTTTTGTTGCCGGCTTTATCCGTCACACTCAATGTAAGGGGATACGTGCCGACTTTATCCGTATCGATATCTCCTTCGGCTTTAACATTTTTGGGATCGATTACTCCGTCTACGATGTCGCTGACGATAAGATATTCAATCACATTGAATTCCTTTCCTACGGTTGTTTGGATGGAATCATCGGCTTTGATATCGGGAGCCGTGGTATCCACCACCTCAAACTCAAATGAGATCGCTTTTTTTTCGGAATTTTTATCGATGAGATTATATGTAACGGAATACTTGCCAGGGACATCGGCTTTGATATTATTTTCCGCTACTTCATAGGTATATTTATCTTCATTTTTTTTACTTAAGCTCACAAGATTGAGAACGTCTGCCGTGTCGCCGGCTTCGATTTGCTTTACTGTCTGAATCAAAGCCTTATTATTCAGCAAAAAGAAAGCCGCTACGCCTGAAAGCACAATCACAAGCATAAACAATGTTATAAAAACCGTCTTTTTACCGGATGCCTTCGGCTTTATTCTTTTGACGCCCGCGCGGATCTTTTCCTTTGGCTCATCTTCATCATCAAAATCGAGCTCTTCCGGCTGCGGAGGAACCGTTTGGTTATTATTTAATTGCTGTTCCAGCTCCTCTTTGATCCGCTGGGCTTTCAGCGCGTCGGCGGATTGCCTGCTTTTTTCGGATTCAATTTCAACCGGAGGCACCGGTTGTCCGCAATAGGGGCACAATTTAAAATCTTCACTTATATCTCTCTGGCATGAACTGCATTTCATAATATACCTCTCATGTTTGTTTTCGCAAATTAACCTGTTTAAAAAATTTTATCATTTGAATTAACCAATGTCAACCTATATACGGCTGAGTGAAAACAGACAGGCAAAACAAAAAACACCGATTGTTCATCGGTGTTATCGGATTACAAAGATCATTCAATATCTATAGGGAAGAATTGAGGAAACGGTGTAATGTCTTCATTAAGAAAGTTTTCACAAAAGTTTTCATCACACGGATCTTCGCAAGCAGGCGGGATTTCGCAGAAGCCGAAATTCGGAACTTTCAACTGAACGTCCGAAACGACCTTGACGATAATAAAGAATCCCAGGGTAAGGCAGATAGTGTCGCCATCGATTCTTGTGTTGCAGCCAGTTTCAACAAAACATTCGCAATAAGGTTCAAATCTGCCTTGTCGCAAGAATTCTCTGGGCGCGTAAACGGTTGCCTCAACCGGAATGCGAAACAGATTATCTTTTTGGACTTTTCCGTCACAAATGGGATGGGCCGCGACCGTTACGATGCATCTGTCGCTGTTTCTTCTGAGCACTACCCAAATGGGTACCGCGACGACCATTTTCATTCTGGCATGGCATTCATCTTTTTCTGTGAAGAAAGGATCGCGTTCGTATCTTTCCACTTCCGCTTTGCCGAATTCCGTGTGCAAAAATGTATAATCTTCCGCACAGCCTCCGGGAAGGTGAAGTTCGCAAGGTACATTTTCAAAACATTCACGTTTGCTGCATGCGTCGTATACTTTTTTTACAACAAGACAATCGACACATCGTCTCGATGTGGCATTTACTTTATCTTCCAAGTCATGTTCCTCCTGATAAGTATTTTTCATTAACATAATATGGAGGCGTAATTATAGTGTTACGAATTCTTATGAAGATAAAGCGACTTATTTAATAGCGGATTTTAATCAAAAAATTGGAACGGACGCAGTCTGAAGACCACCTTTGCTTGAATGGCCTTTTCGCTGATGAAACCGATTTCGCTCATTCTGCTGTCGATGCTTGACGGGCGGTTATCACCCATGACAAAATAATACCCTTCGGGAACGCGCACGCGTTCATAGTTATTATATTCCAGCCCGTCGACGAGATAATCCTCCGTAAGCAGGGCGCCGTCTATATATACTTTGCTGTTTTTGATTTCGATGGTTTCTCCGCCAAGCGCCACCACCCGTTTCACATAACTGGTCGTATCGTTTATTTTAACGATCACAATATCGCCGCGGCTCGGCGAATCCACCAGATAGGCAACTTTGATTACACAAAGCTTTTCGCCTTCTTTTAAGGTAGGGTACATGCTCGACTGCTCTACGACAACAATCTCAAAGATAAAAGTTCGTATGATCAGCGCAATAAAAACGGCAATCGCTATTGCTTTTGCCCATTCATATATTTCTTTGTTTCTGTCCGCCGCGCGTGTTTTGTCCATTCTATACCACCGATGTTCTGATTATTACAGGATATATTATACACCCAAATCATATTATCTCATAAATATTGCATTAATTTAATTGATATTGAAAAACAGCTGCCGTAGCGGCAGCCGAAAGAATGATTTATCGGTTAGAAAAGATTGTAAACGGTTTTATACGAAAGATCACTTTACCCACCAAATCTTTATGGTCGATGAAGCCGACTGTCTGCGATCTGCTGTCTTCGCTGACGGGCCGATTATCTCCCATAACAAAATAACAACTGTCGGGAACGCGAATCGCCGAAAAATCTTCATATTCCAAACCGTCGGCCAAATAATCCTCTTTTAAAAGAGTGCCGTCAATATATACCTTGCTGTTTTTAATCTCTATGGTTTCACCGCCCAATGCGATCACTCTTTTGACATAATTATCTGTTGAGTTTTCTACATCCACAATTACGATATCGCCCCGTTCGGGCGGCTCAAATAAATAAGCGACCTTAATAAAACAGATCTTATCGTTTTGCTTTAAAGTGGGATACATGCTGGTTTGGTTCACATATACAATCTCAAATATAAAAGTTCGGATCAATACTGCGAGAATGATCGCAACCGCTATCGATAGGATCCATTCAAGGACTTCTTTATTTAATTTATCTTTTACAGTTCTGTTATTCATGCTTTTTGCCAAATCCCCTCAGCGTTCACTTCTTTTTATTATACATCCCAGCATGGATATCGCAAGCTTAACCGAAATATTTTTTATCGAGTCCCCGGTATTGCAAGGCTTCGCTTAAATGATTTACGTTGATCGTTTCTTCTTCGGAAAGGTCGGCGATGGTTCTGGCAAGTTTTAAAATGCGGTGATAGCCCCTTGCGGAAAGGTTATAACGATTAAATGCCGTTTTCATAAGCATTTTTTCGGCATCCCCGAGTGCGCAGAATTTTTCAAGCTGTTTCGGTGACATTTGAGCGTTCGCCAACAGATCGGAACCGTCGAAGCGCGCAGCCTGGCGTGCACGCGCTTTATCGACACGCAATTTGATTTGTGAGCTTGTTTCGGCGGTTTCGGATGATTCATTCAGCTTATCGTAATTCTCCACGTTTACCTGGGATACGATATCGATGCGGTCAATGATCGGACCCGAAATCTTTTGCAGATAACGGTCTATGGCAGCCTGCGTGCAATGGCATTCGTGTATGGGATCGTTGTAATAGCCGCAGGGGCATGGATTCATGCTTGCCAGAAGCATAAATGAGGCAGGATAAGTAATGGATGCGTTGACGCGCGCGATGTTTACGATCTTGTCTTCTATGGGCTGGCGAAGCACTTCGATTGCGGTTTTCTGAAACTCGGCGAATTCATCAAGAAACAATACCCCGTTATGCGCAAGCGAAACCTCCCCCGGCTTGGGGATGCGGCCGCCCCCCACCAGGGCGATTCCTGAAACCGTATGGTGGGGCGAACGGAACGGACGCTGGGTGATCAGCGGCGTTTCGGGTTTTAGCAATCCCGCTACGGAATATATTTTTGTCACTTCAAGGCTCTCTTCCCTGAGCATGTCCGGCAGGATCGTAGGGAACCTGCGCGCCAGCATCGTTTTTCCGCTGCCTGGAGAACCGATCATCAGCATATTGTGTCCGCCCGCTGCGGCGATCTCCATTGCGCGCTTTACGCCGTCCTGTCCCTTTACATCCGACATATCCAAATCATAGAATATTTTAGCCTGCATGATGTCTTCCACATCGGCGGCGAATTTTTCGATCTTATGCGTAGTGCATAGATGGCGCACCACATCATACAAATTTTCGGCTGCGAATATTTCCCCATCTCCGGCAAGCAACGCTTCCAGCGCGTTTTCCTTTGGGATGATAAATCTTTTAAATCCGTTTTTAAGCGCGGAAACCACCATCGGCAAAACGCCCTTGACCCCTTTGATGCTGCCGTCCAGCGATAATTCACCCAGCAGGATGTATCCGTTCATGTCTTCGCTTAAATAGATCTGCGAAGAGGAGGATAATATCCCAACGGCGATCGGAAGATCAAAATAGGTCCCTTCCTTTTTAATATCCGCCGGAGCCAGATTGATGGTCACGCGTTGAGCCGGAAAATAGAACCCGTTGTTTTTGATAGCCGCCCCCACGCGCTCCTTGGCTTCTCTTACGGCAAGATCCGCGAGGCCGACCATATAAAAGGATACAATGCCGGACGATGTATCGGTTTCCACGGTAATGATCTTTCCTTCCATTCCCAATACGGAAGCGGTATATATTTTTGAAAGCATAAGGCACACTCCTTGTTTGATATATTCGATTAAAAACGGTAAAATTCCTTTAATTTTGTAAAAAAATCTTGCTTAGCTCCCAAAAGTACCTATATAATAAAGACTTAAGATAACAAATCATAAAGGACAAAACCAATCCACGGCCTATATTCTACCATTACTTAGAAGGAGAATTTAGGTCATGACGGAATTGTTGTATTATCTCTGGCTTGAAGAAATCAAAGGATGCGGAAGCGTGACGGCTGCAAAATTAATCCGTCATTTCGGTTCGGCGCAGGCCGTATACGAAACCGATGACATCGGTGCGTTAATAGAAATCGAAGATTTAAACTATGCGGTAGCGTTTGCGCTCATTACCGATAAAAATTTGGACAAGCCCACTAAACAAGCGGAATATCTTAACAATAAGGGAATAAACTATATCACTTATTCCGACGAAACCTATCCATCTTTATTGAAAGAAATCCATGACCCCCCAGGTATCCTATATTACAACGGTAAAAATGTGCTGGCGGATAGTACGCCTTCCATTGCCGTTGTTGGAGCACGAAAAGCGACACCCTATGGTATCAATGCAGCCGAAACGATTTCTTTTCAGCTTGCGAAATGCGGCATCAATATCATCAGCGGACTTGCAAGCGGCATCGACGGCGCCGCGCATAAGGGAGCCTTGGCAGCCGGGGGATGCACGATCGGTGTTTTGGGATGCGGGATCGATATCGTTTATCCGATGAGCAATAAAAAGCTGTATCAGCAGATCATTGATAACGGCGGCATGGTTTTAACCGAATTTGCACCCGAAACCGAACCGCTCACGGCGAACTTCCCTCGTCGCAACCGTATCATCAGCGGACTGACTTACGGAACGCTGGTTATTGAAGCGGCGGAAAACAGCGGATCGCTGATCACTGCAAAATATGCTTGCGAGCAGGGCCGCGAGGTATATGCCGTGCCGGGAAACATCAACAATCCCCAATCGGCGGGCTGCAATCTATTGATCAAAGACGGGGCAAAACTCGTCACCTGCGGCGAGGACGTATTGGAAGATATGTTTAATATATTCCGGCCGATGGTAAAAAAAGAAAAAGCCGCCCTGCCGGAGCTCACCGAAGATGAAAAATCGGTATTTGCTGCGATCACACGAGGGATCCAAACATCCGGAGACCTTGCAAAACAGCTACAAAAGCCCGTTAACCAAATCAACGGCGTTATAACCATGCTGGAGCTCAAAGGAATGATTGCGGTGGATATGGGCAAAATTTATGTAACGTATTAAACGATCAACGGAGGATCCATGTCTTATAAACTGGTAATTGTAGAGTCGCCCGCAAAGGCAAAGACCATAGAAAAATATTTACCCAAGGAATGCGAGGTAACCGCTACAATGGGCCATGTGATCGATCTTCCTTCAAGTACGCTCGGGATCGATATCGAGAATAATTATAAACCGGCATATAAACCCATCAAAGGAAAGAGTACGATCCTCAAAGAAATCAAATCGAAATCCAAGAATGCCGATGAGATCATCCTTGCAACCGACCCTGACCGCGAAGGAGAAGCCATTTCTTATCATCTTGCCAATTATTTGGGATTGGACCTAAGTAAAACCAACCGCATCGAGTTTCATGAAATCACGCCCAACGCGATCACCAATGCAATGGACAACAAAAGAAGCGTTAATTTGGATTTGGTGGATGCGCAGCAGGCCCGACGCGTGCTGGACAGACTGGTGGGCTATAAGATCAGCCCCATTTTATGGAAAAAAGTGATGCGCGGTCTCAGCGCGGGCAGAGTGCAGTCTGTTGCGACCCGCATTATTGTGGACAGGGAAAATGAGATCAGAAATTTTATCAGCGAAGAATACTGGAACATCAATGTATTTTTAAATAAAACCGGCGATGATCTTGTGTTTGAAGCGCATTTATCGCATATCGAAAATAAAAAAGCGGAAATCGGCAACGGAACCGATGCGGCAAAAATCGTTACTGACTTAAAGGAAGGCACTTACAAGGTCAGCAAGGTTACGCAGTCCTTAAAAAGAAGAAAAGCGGCGCCTCCGTTTACGACCAGTACCCTCCAGCAAGACGCATACAGAAAACTTTCTTTTTCAGCAAAAAAAACCATGCTGGTTGCCCAGCAGCTTTATGAAGGACTCGAAGTAGGAAACCGGGGAAATATCGGTTTGATTACCTATATCCGTACAGATTCCATCCGTATCGCAGAACCTGCGCAGGAGACCGCCAAAGCATTTATCACTGAGGAATTCGGCAAGGAATACGTGGGCGGCTTTACGGCAAAAGCCAAGAAGGGCGTAAAAATACAGGATGCGCATGAAGCAATCCGCCCGACTGATATCAATATCAAGCCGGAAATGATCAAGGATTTCATCGGCCGTGATCAGCTAAGATTATATACGCTCATTTACAACCGTTTTTTGGCATCCATGATGAGCGATGCCGTATATGACACCATCGGCGCGGATATCCAAAGCGGCATTTATACGCTGAGAGCTTCCGGCTCAAAATTAAAATTCCCGGGTTATTTAAAAGTGTATAATACGGGCGATGAAGATGAGCCGATGTCGGTTCCTCTTTTGGTTGAAAATGAGACCTTAACGCTCAATGACGTTAAAAGCGAGCAAAAGTTTACGCAGCCGCCCCCAAGATATACGGAAGGCACCTTGATCAAGGTGCTTGAAGAAAAAGGTATCGGCCGTCCATCAACCTATGCACCGACTATCAGCACCATACTGGCGCGTAATTATGTGGTATTGGAAGATAAAAAATTTGTGCCGACCGACCTCGGCGAGGCTGTCACAAAACTGATGAAAGAGCATTTCACCGAAATCGTCGATGTGGGTTTCACGGCCGATATGGAAAATAAACTGGATGAAATCTCGCTGGGCAAAGAAGATTGGATCCATGTCATTGATGTATTTTATAAAAATCTGATGGTCGATCTGGACAAAGCCGAAACGATCGAACGCATCAAGTTGCCCGAAGAAGTCACCGATGTGATCTGTGAAAAATGCGGAAAAAATATGGTGATCAAGACCGGTAAATTCGGCAAATTTTTAGCCTGCCCCGGTTATCCCGAATGTGATTTTACCAAGCCCATCGTTGAAAAAGTAGACGCTCATTGCCCGGTCTGCGGCAAGGAAGTCGTAGTTCGCAAAACCAAAAAGGGCCGAATTTTTTACGGCTGCAAGGGTTATCCCGATTGCAATTTTATGTCTTGGAACAAACCGACCGACCAGAAATGCCCCAATTGCGGCAAGCAGTTGTTTGAAGCCAAAGGGAAAAATAATCGGCTGTTTTGCGAAGACAAAGAATGCGGCTACGCAGAAACGGCAAAATAACGGAACATCCAGGATCATACGCTTTATTATATATCAATGCAATTAATATCAAATCTGGACCGAGGGATTTTATTATGGCTGATTTTTTAAATTACAACAGCATCGTATTTAAGGTGGGAACATCCACTTTGGCGCACGGGACCGGACAAATCAACATCAGGAATACCGAAAATCTGGTGAAGGTGCTTTCCGACATTAAAAATTCGGGCAGAAACGTTGTTTTGGTGTCATCCGGAGCGATCGGCGTCGGGTTCGGAAAGCTGGGTATCAGCAAACGTCCGCCCGATACGCCTTCGAAGCAGGCTGCGGCTGCTGTCGGCCAATGCGAGCTGATGTATATTTATGACAAGTTGTTTTCGGAATATAATCACACGGTCGCGCAGTTGCTGCTTACCGGAGATGTGCTTGATACGCCCGAACGGCGAACAAACGTAATCAATACCTTCTCGCGCTTGGCAGAAATGGGCACCATCCCGATCGTCAACGAAAATGACACGGTCGCGGTGGAGGAAATAGAATTTGGGGACAACGACACCCTGTCCGCTCTTGTGGCAAAACTTATTCAAGCGGATGCTTTGGTCATCTTATCCGATATTGATGGGTTATTTACAAAAAATCCGCGTAAATATGACGACGCCATGCTGATCGAAGATGTTTTTGAAATCGATGATTATATTTTATCGATTGCGGAATCAGCCGGTACCAGCCTCGGCACCGGCGGGATGATCACAAAAATCAAAGCTGCGCAGATAGCTACCGCCTGCGGCATTGATGTTTTTATCGTAAACGGAAAAAATCCGCTTATTTTATATGATTTGCTGGACGGAAAAAAATGCGGAACTCAATTTCATAAAAAGGAGAATATCTGATGGGCTTTAAAGAGGATTGTTTAAAGGTAAAAGAAGCCGCAAACGAATTAAGCATTTTGTCTTGGAACATCAGAGACGCAATACTTGAGCGCTTTGCGGAACAATTGATCAATAACAGCGAAACAATTATAAAGGCGAATGAAGACGATGTACATAATGCGCAGCAAAACGGCATCACTGAATCACTGACTGACCGTTTGCGCTTAGACATAAAACGAGTCGCATCCATGGCGCAGGGCGTATTGGATATCGTGAAGCTGGATGATCCTATCGGAAATATTTTGGAAGAAAGAACGATGCCATCCGGTATTTATATCGTTAAAAAAACCGTACCCATCGGCGTGATCGGCATTATTTACGAAGCGCGTCCGAATGTTACTGCGGATTCAATGGCGTTGTGCATCAAATCCGGAAATGCCTGCGTTCTTAAGGGCGGCAAGGAAGCAATCCATTCCAATACGGCAATCGTATCGTTAATGAAGCAAACGCTGAAAGAATTCGGTTTCAACGAAAATTTTGTTTTGCTTATCGAAGACACTTCCAGAGAAACCACCAATCAATTAATGAAGCTGAAAGGTGTCATCGATGTTTTGATTCCGCGCGGCGGCAAACACTTGATCAACGCGGTAGTGGAGAATTCCACAGTGCCCGTAATCGAAACAGGAGCCGGCAACTGCCATATCTTCATCGATGAGACTGCGGACGCCGAAATGGGCGTAAATATTTTGGATAACGCAAAAACATCGCGCCCTTCGGTTTGCAACGCGGTTGAAACCCTGCTTGTTCATGAGAGAATGGCAAATACCTTTCTTCCCATGGCTTTTGAGCGCCTTTCGGCTAAAAATGTGGAGTTTAGAGGATGCGAAACAACCATTGCGATATTGGGTAATCAAATTAAACCGGCAACGGAAGAAGACTATGAAACGGAATTCAATGATTATATCTTAGCTGTCAAGGTCGTATCTGATATTAGAGAGGCTGTGAAGCATATCCGAAAATATTACACGCAGCATTCCGAAGCCATTATTACACAAAATCAAGAAAATGCCGATTATTTTACAAAAAGCATCGACAGCGCGGCGGTCTATGTAAATGCATCCACAAGATTCACCGACGGTGGGGAGTTTGGCTTGGGAGCCGAAATCGGCATATCCACGCAAAAATTGCATGCGCGAGGCCCTATGGGACTCAAGGAATTGACAAGCTATAAATATATAGTGAAGGGAAACGGGGAAATTCGATAACTCATCCAAGGAGACTTCAATGAAACGCGTATTTCTGATTTCACTGCTTCTGATGGCCGCTTTTATCTTTTCGGGCTGCTCTGCGCCAAACGCCACCCGGCTTTCAATCAATAACGAGCTTTTCAGCGCCGGCGATAAAATTAAGCTTAGCTGGGACAGTGTGGAGGATGCCGAAAGCTATAAAGTAAGCTTTTATATCTATCCTTTAAGCGAAAATAAGCTGGCACGCAGTGTAGAGTTAACGGAATTGACCTGGGACGGGGACATGCCCATGGGTAAGTATGATGTGGTGGTATTCGCTAAAAAGAAAAAGACGCTCAGCGATTCCTCCAATAAAATCACTTTTACGGTGGAATCGCAATCCATACCCGGTTGGGACGATATCAATTATATTTTCGTCTCAACGAGTGATCAAGTCGCAAAAAAATACGGCACGCCTTCGGTTGAGAGCAATACCGGAACCTCCGTTTTAAAAACCTATGACAATCCGGAATTTGACCTTACCTATAGTGAAGCCAATTCGGGAAAATGTTCTCAAATCGATATTTATGATAAGCGTTTCATCTTATTTAAACTGACATTGGGAGTAAATACGCAAGCCGATCTTCTATCGGCGCTTACCCAAAACAATATTTCCTATGAAAATTTGGCAGGACGCACAAATGCAGGCGCTAACAAATATACTCAATTTAACTATAACGATTATCAATTTTTAGTGTATGTAGATTCAAAAAATCTATTGTCCTTTATTACGATTAAAAAACCATAACAGAAAAACTCTGCGGCTGGCGGCTTTGCAGAGTTTTAGTTTTGTTATTGATTATCTTCCTGCCAGCCTTTGCAGACATCAACCCATCCGAGGCTTTTCGCGTAATCGGTGATTTGCTCACAAGTAAGCTCAATAGCCGAATTACTGCTGCCGCAAGCAGGAAACAGCGTAGAAAATCTTTGCATGGACACATCCGTATAGATGACCGTATCTTGATGTTCGATGGCAAAAGGACAAACGCCGCCGACGGCATGTCCTGTATATTCGATGACCTCATCGGGATTGAGCATTTTCGCCTTAATGCCGAACCGAGCTTTAAATTTGGCATTATCGACTTTTACATCGCCCGCAGCAACCACCAAAACACATCCGTTTTCGGTTTTAAACGCCAGTGTCTTTGCGATACGCGCGGGAATCACGCCCAGCGCCTGCGCGGCAAGCTCAACGGTTGCGGTGGTTACGTCAAATTCCAGTATGTTTTGTTCCTGTCCGAATTGCTTTAAATAATCTTTTACTTTATCCAATGCCATGTAGTATACCTCCGATGATTAAACAAACAAAAACTGTACAAGAACCATATAACAAACCGTACCGGCACCTATACTGAGCAGATTATTCCGTTTCCATATGTGCAGCGCGATCACTACGGCTGCCGCAATAATTTCGGGTAAACCATTCGGATAGGTCGTAAAGTCCGTCAATTTGAGACTGTACACGATCAAAAGCGCCATAACGGCTTTCGGCAATGTGTTGCCCAAAAATCGAACCGTCCGGGGAACTTCCTTTTTTCCTCGAAAAACCACAAACGGAAAAAGCCTGGTGGCAAAGGTGCAAAAAGCTGCAACAAAAATCATGATAAGGGCTTGACCGGTAGATAACATCAGCAAACTTCCCCTTTCTCATCATCGTAATTTAGTCGGTTT
>DAITPG010000049.1:0-12270 GCA_036833715.1 Eubacteriaceae bacterium
TCAAAATCTTTTGGGTAACATCCACGAGGTGCTTATGGCTTGGTACCTTTTGCTTGCAAGGCATAGGCACCGAATCGGCGAAGCGTAGGATATCTTTAAGCCTTGCATGAACGCAGCGTAGCGGAGTGAATTACCTTATTAATAAGAAGTCGCTTGCCGCGCGACTGCGGCATGACAGAAGTTTCGGTACGGACATAAGTCAGAAATCATGAATAAACTTAAATCATCAACTTCTTTAAATAACAAAAAAATCCCCGCCGCGGGTTTGCAGGCAGGGAGCGCTTATTTTTATTTCTAAACTACGCCTTAAACGTAAACGCCGTCATTTCCGCGGGCATGGGATATCCCAACAGGTAGCCCTGCGCGATGTCGCATCCATGCTTTTTAATGAACGCAAGCTGCGCCTCGGTTTCCACGCCCTCTGTGATCACCTTCATCCCCATTTCATGCGCCAGATCGATAATAAAGCGGTAGATGGGCATGTCATCATCTTCGTTTTGGATGTCCTTGATAAATTCGCGGTCGATCTTGAGCGTGTCGATGGGCAGAGTATTCAAATAGGTGAGGGAAGAGGAGCCCGTTCCGAAATCGTCCAGCGCCACCGAGCAGCCCAGTGAACGCAGGCGTTTTAACGTGGCCACGGCTTTGTCGAAATCGGACATTACGGCGGTTTCGGTGATTTCGATCTCGATCTCGCGCGTATCCAGTTGAAGCTTGCCGGCGATATCGACGATAAAATCCGCGATGTCCTCCCGCACCAGCGATTTTTCCGATAGGTTGACGCATATTTTACACTGGCAGCCGCGCTCGTTCCATTCCCTGCGCTGCTTGAGCGCCGTTTGCAGCACCCATTCCTCGATGGGTATGATAAACCCGTTTCGCTCGGCGAACGGGATAAAATCCTTCGGCGATATCAGGCCGCCCGCAGGGTCCGCTATCCGTATCAACGCTTCCATGCCGTGCAGCTTTTGTGTTTGCACGCAAAACTGCGGCTGATAATGCAAAAGGAATTGATCATTGTTGAGCGCGGAACGGATCTGTCCGCTGATGCGGATAAACTGCTTGGAGATCTCCTCCATCGACGGGGAATAGATCTCGATGCGGTTGCGTCCGTTTGCCTTTGCGTTGTAAAGGGCGCTGTCCGCGTTGCGGGAAATCAGCTGATAGTCGCACCCGATTTTGGGGCAGACGGCAATGCCCGCGCTGAAGGCCATGTAGATATAGTATCCGTTGACTTCAAACGGTTTTTTTACGTATTCGCGCATCTGTTCAAGCCGCGCGACGATCTCTTCCGTCGTCATGTCGACGATCATCAGACAGAACTGATCGCCCGAAAAACGCGCGATCAGGCTGGGCGCGGTGATATAGATCGACAAGATCTCCGCCATGCGGATCAAAAGCGTATCGCCTATGCTGTGGCCCATCGTTTCATTGAAATGCTTGAAATTATCGATATCGACATAAACCAGCGCGGGCGCCGAAATGTTTTCCTTTTGTCTGTCTTCCAACAGCTGTGTAAATTCGCGCTGAAACAGGATCTGATTGGGCAGCTTGGTAAGCGGATCATAAAAGGATATTTCGTCCAAGCGGCGCTGCATTTCCACTTCACCGGTCACATCCGTGCCCACAAACAGCATATTCGGCAGTCCCGTCGTCCTGTCAGTCATCATGGTTCCGTTCCAGAAGATGGTCCTTCGGTAACCGTCTCTGTGAATGACCTCGGTTTCAAACGCATCGATATGCCCGCCCGAAAGCACCTTGGCAACGATATCCGCCAGCTGCGCCTTGTCCTTTTCGGGGAAAAACATGTCGATCACATTTTTGCCTATTAGCTCCTGTTCGGTATAACCCGACACCTCTTCTGTAAACGGATTGCAGCGGATCATCTTACCTTCATGATTTAAAATGCCAACAATATTGGGCGCGAAGCTGAACATGCTTTCAAACAGCTCTTTTTCTGCGAGTACCTCATTTTCCAGCTCTATGAATTCGGTGACATCCGCATGAGAGCCCGCGATGCGCACGGCCTTGCCGTTTTCGTCCCAAATAGCCTTACCTTTGCTGAGCACCCAGCGGTAATTGCCCTTGTCGGTCCGCAGCCGATATCGGTTCATGTAGGCACCTTCGCCCGATTGTAGATAATCCCGCATGACCTTCATATTATGTTCATATTCTTCCGGATGAAAACGGCCGATCCATTCGGCTTCGGAAGTAAAATACTCTTCCCGGGTCTCACCGGGCGTATCTTTCCATTTCATCGAGGTAAAATACTTGTCCGTAACCAGATCCCAGTCCCAGATGCCGTCGTCGGCGCCGTCGATGGCCAGCTTATAGCGCTGCTCGCTAATGTAGAGCGCGTTGCGGTTGTCCTCCAGCTCCCGGTACTGCTCGCCGATTTTGCTGTCCAGCTCCAGTACGGCGTTGTGCGCTTTATTGAGCTCATCGTAAGCGCTCAGCATTTTTTCATTGGCATTTTTAAAAAGGTCCATTTTCCCTTTGATGATAAAATAAAAGATCCCGCTCGTTACGCCTACGTAAAACCAGCCCTTGACCTTAGAAATCAAAATATGCAGGTTTTCTTCCAAAGGCAGCGAATGCAGTATATCGTCCGAAAACAATATCCACAGGCTGCCGATCACAGCGTAAATGAGTATGATCTTCAAAGCTTCTTTTTTTGGTTTGATAATGTCGCGGATCTTTAAAAATTCGGATACTCTGCGCTCGGCATCCTCCGCCATTTTTTTGATCGCGTTTTGGTTTTTATTGCTTTGCATCCACATGACAACCCTCGTCCTGTTCAAACATATTCCTGGTTTTATGACTCCCCGGCAGTTTGCCGGTCATGGTATTTGAATGCCTTATCGAAAATTTAAAAAATTTCCGATATTATTACTTTTCTATCATACTTTATTCCGTTGTCATATTTCAATATATTTCGACAAAAAACCCTACAATTCCTATAAGATGAATACCACGCCAAACAACCGTAAAATATAATTGAATTTATAATAAAACATTTAAATAATTTTACAATATCGGTTGATTTTCGGAGCAATATGGTATATAATGAACTTGCATAAAACCATACCTTGACTCATTATTTCGGAATACCTCCAGCAGCATTAATTAAATGAGCCGTCTCGCGCAAGACGGCTCATTTAATTTTTTTTTAAAGACAAGTTCGGTCAGCGGCAGCACGATTTTTTTGAAGTTGAGATTTTATCGGCTCACGTAATCAGCACATGAATCCTTCTGTTATTCCACCAGCAGCAAGCCGAAGTTGTTGTTTTGATCGTGCCTAGTGCGCAGGGTTTTCACCGCGTACCCGTTGGCGCGTGCGGTCGCAAACACATCGATGCCGCAGGCTTCCATCGAGGGAATAGCTTTGCCCGGGTTGGCGCACGCGGTTAGGCCGCATTGTTCGCAAAGCGTACATGGGCCGCTGCCGAAGGCGAGCGCTTTGTAATACCCGTCCAAAAACAGCTCTTTTGCGGCCTGAGCCGCAATATTGCTTATGTTTTTCTTATCATATCCGTGAAACAGGATCACCGTGCGGTAGCACTCAAGGACGGCGCGCATTTGCAGATACGACGGCGCGTGCGGCGGACAGCACAAATTTGTCCCGTAGCTTTCGCATCCGTACCGGCATTTGAAAATCGTCCATGGCGCGGTCACCACGCTTTGGGGCGCAATAAGCTTGGCGCTTTCGGCACCGAGGTTTAAAAGTAAGTCCATATATTTTTTCATATCACACCTTCTAAGGCTGAAACGCCCGAACCTTAAATCAGGCTGCTGAAAAGTCCGAACCGCGATCCTTCAATTGAAAGTAATAAAATTGATGGATCGCTTGCTATGTTGCCGGAGCCTTCAAGTTCGCCCGCATAAATGAATGTGATTCGCTCCATTTGTCCGAAACCGCTCATGGCATCTAAAGAATCAGGCAATGCCTGATAGGGTATTGTCATAGGCATCGCTTGTATACATGTCATACGCCTTGCCTTCGGGCTTTTTTCCGCTCAATCGCTTTGTGATTGCTGCTCATGGTATTTTAAGAGTCAGGCATAGCCTGATGAATGAATGGCACGTCCGCCTTAGCTTGGCTGACTTTTTCAGCGCTAAATTATTTTATAAAGCTCCTGCTTGTCACAAAAGTCTGCCTATTTTATAATAGCTTCAAGTTTCGGTGCAACTCGCCTAAATGCCCAAGCGCCATGCCTTCGGGTTTTTCGGTTCGCTTATTATTATCTGACTGTGTCGGATTGGTTTTTTTTGTGCCCGCTTAAAAAAACCTACATTATTATAATAGCGTTTTAATTTTATAATAAAGAAGATTTCTTCAGCGCCTCATAAATGGGTTTTTGGAGCAGCGTTGCGCCGACGGTGCCCACGCTGATGGTAATGAGCGAGGAAAGCGCGGCGGCAGGCAGCGGAAGCTTAAAGACGATCATCAGCCCCACCATCACGCACAGATTTCCGCTGACATTGCAGCCCAGCTGAGCCGCAAAATGGTGAAGCCATTTTTCCATCGAAAAGCGCGAGGAGATCAGCGAGAACACCACCGAACCCGCAAGGTTGGCGGCAATAAAGAAGAAGGCCAGCGTCGAATAACCCGTAGCCATAGCCACGACGGCTTCCAATATGGCGCCGATAATGCCCGCGGGCTGCTTGTACATCAGCACGATGAGCCCCGTAAACAGCGCCCAGCAGGTGCCGTTGAAGAGCAGCAGCGTCGGGTCGAGCACGGCGTCGATGCGGCCGGTCACCTGCATCATCACAAGGAACACAATGCCCATGATCACCGCGCCCACCAGCGCTTTGGTGTCGGTTCTGAAAAGTTTGGTTTGAATTTTTTTGGTTTCCATAAGGTTTCTCCTTTTATTTAAAATATTTTATCTGTCATCGGCAATAGCTTTTGCGCCGCGCACACCAGCAGCAGCGCCGCCATCGCAAGCATCGCGGCTTTGTCAGCCCCCGTCAGCTTCAGCTCCTTCGAAAATGTGCGGGTGTCGCTCCTCCCAAAGCCGCGCAGCTCCATCGCCAGAGCGGTGTCTGACGCGCCGCGCACGGCCCGGTACAAAAACGGAAAAAACGTCGGAAGCAGCGCTTTGATCTTATCCCGCAGCCTGTCCGAGGGCATGCCCCGCGCCCGCTGGCATTCCGCCACCGCCAGATATTCGCGCTGCATCAGCGGCAGAAAGCGCACGGTCAGCATCACCAGCATGGCGTAGCGGCAGGGGACTTTCAGCGCGATCAGCATCAGCGTGCCGTCCTCAGCCGGGGTCCACAGCAAAAACTGCATGCAGGCAAACACCACGGCAGCCGCGCGCAGCGTGCCCGTAAGCGCGGCAGGCAGCGCTCCGCTGTACGCATGCACAAACCCCAGCAGCGTCACGGGAGCGCCCTCACGGTTAAAAATCAGCTGCACGATCACCAGCTGAACCCCCACAATAGCCATCAAAACCGCAGGTATTTTAAACGGCTTTACCGTGCCTGACAAAAGCAAGTTCGATGCCAGCGCAGCCGCCGCTACGGCTGCCAAAATCAAGGGATTTTCGTGCAGCCCCGCAATTATCGTCAGCATTGCCGCCCAGCACAACTTCACGCGCGGGTCGATTCGCTCAATCAGTTTTTCCGTCCGCCGCTCTTTGGACAAGGTCTGCGCGCTCATTTCCGGTCCTCCGTTTGGTGCGTATTTTCAAAATCAAGTCCCAGCTCCTTCAGCGTCTCCGCATATTCATCGAGCCTTTCGCTTGGCACATCCAGCGCGATACCGCCCTGCGACATCACCACGATGCGCTGCGCAAACCGGCGGGCGATGCTTATATCATGCGTGATCATAATCACCGTTTTTCCACTCTCGCCCAGCCGCGCAAACCGGCTCGCAGCCTCGCAGCTCTGCGCCTCGTTTAACCCTGCGGTCGGCTCGTCCGCAAGAATGATCTCCGGTTCGCAGGCAAGCGCGCCCGCCATGGCCAGCAGCCGCCGCTGTCCCAGGCTCAACCGGTGGGGATGGCTTTCCCGCAGCTCCCACAGCCCCGCTTCCTTCAGCTTTTCTTCCACGATCTTTTCCGCTTCCTTATCCGGCACGCCGCGCAGCTTTAAAGCGAAGCCCACCTCCGCTGTCAGCGTGTCGGCAAACAGCTGGTAATCCGGATTTTGATACACAAAGCCGATCCTTTTTCGCAGCGCATCTCGGCCGCGCTTTGCGTACGCTTCTCCGAAGATGCGCACCTCTCCGCTCTGGGCGGCATACAGCCCCGCGATCATTTTGGCAAGCGTCGTCTTGCCCGATCCGTTGAGACCCGCCACAGCGACAAATTCGCCCTTTTTCACGGTCAAATCGATGGCGCGGCAGCCGAATGGCGAATTTTTGTAAGTAAAGCCGGCGTTTTTAAGCTCAACGGCGGGCTCCGCAATCTCCTTCTTTCCGCTGCCCCTCCATTCGGGCAGGCGCGCAAGCTCCCTTTCGCACCGCGCGGCGTACTCCATGGGCGTCAGTTCCGCCCGGATTCGTCCGTCCTCCATCACCAGCACGCGGTCGGCGTGCTCAAAGATCGGGTCATACCGATCGATGACCATCACCAGTGTGATGCCGCGCTCCCGCAGCGCAAACAAACGGCGGAACAGCTCTTTTCTGCCTGCGGGGTCCAGCTGCGCGGCAGGCTGATCCAGCAGCAGCACGGGCGAACGCATGGCCAGCACGCCCGCAAGCACCGCCCGCTGTGCCTGCCCGCCGGATAGGCTGTCCGTTGAGCGCGCTTCAAAACCGCTCAGTCCGGCAAATGCCAGCGCTTCGCTTACGCGGTTCTTCACCTCGTTCCGCGGAAGGTTCAAATTCTCCGCTCCGAATGCCGCGTCCGCCCCGACCGTGGGGCAGAGGAGCTGGTTCTGCGGCTCCTGCATCATGTAGGCGGCTTTCTCGCACATCATCGGCAGCGTAAGCTGCGCGATATCTTCGCCCAAAATTTCCACGCGTCCGATGAACTGCGCGTTAAAAAACCGCGTGGCCGCTCCCGTTATGCAATGCAGAAGGGAGGACTTGCCCGAGGCCGCGCCGCCCGCGATCAGCGTCACGCTGCCCGTTTCCGACTCAAAGCGGATGTCTTTGAGCGTCGGCCTGTCCCTGCCTTCAAAAGTCAGCTGATCGATCTGTACGCGCAGCGCGTTTGCCATTAAAAAACCTCCGGATAAAAATAAAAAAGTTTCAGCTTAAATAAGCTGAAACTTTACCATCGTTTCGTGTTGGCATTGACAGGCAGGTCTCCTGACTCACGGCTTTAACCGAACCGCACGCCTTCCCGGAAAATCCAGTGACATTTTGTGCGTTCACAGCCGTTTACAGTGGCGGGACCGTTTGGGCTTCTACCCAATTCCCTATTATCCCTTGCGGGCACCCGGCAACGTTTTTGATTGGTTTTTATTATAAGGGTAAAAGTTTGGATTTGTCAATACCCAAAAATAATTTCTGCATAAAAAACATGCCGCGTTAAATTGAATGAAATATTTACAAATTAAATATTTGACTGTTTGCAGATTTGCGAAGTATAATAAAGAAAACGGCTCCTCAGCCGCGCCTGCGCTTGTCGCTGTTCCGCCGTTAGGATGAGAGAGAAAGTTATGGAACAAATACCGTTGATTGATGCAGAACCGGGCAGATATCAAATCGCCGAAGCGCGCGAAAAGAATGTTTTCGGTCTGCGCCGCGTAAAGCTGGTTTTGGTTTTGAACGAGCGAATGGATACCGTCCGCCTGCTCGATGCGATCCGCCATGCCGCGCAGGAATATAAATATACGCAGGACATGGTAACAATCTCCGTCACCGCAAGCGGCGGCGATTACGTGAAAAGCAGATGGGTGGCTAACGCCGCATGGATATCGGAACGCATCGACAAAATCAAGCGCGGATTCTATCAAAATTCCGACGGATGCGGCCTGTATTGGCAGATAAATACCGAAGACAGCGATATCGATAATGACTCCTATGCGATGCATGTGATGCAATCCGGCAAACCGCAGCTGTTTTTTATGCAGTATTTCAAGATGATCGGCATGGGCATAAAAACCATGCGCTATGCAATCAAAAAAATCAGCGTTAAGAAAAATCAAGGGTAAGTTTTCTGACAATGATAACAAATGTCAGCAGTCATGGGGAATTGCATGAAACAAAGAAAAGACCTCTTTATTAAACCGGGGATTATGGCGGAGGCGGCGCAGACAGGCAGAGGAAAGCACTGGGCCGTGGAGATTTTGATCTTTTTTTTGATCGCAATCATTGTTTTTATTGAACTGATCTATTTTGCGATGCTCATCGGGCTGGCATACGGCTTCAGCCGTCCCGAATTTTGGGAGATCGCCAAAAGCGGCGCTGTAAACGAATCGTCGGTACAGCAACTCATCCTTGGCGCTTTGCCGCTGGCGCTGCCGCTGTTTATTATGCTTGAAGTCTTTTTTCTGGTTGCGGCGGTCGTTTACTGCACCCAAATTGAAAAAAGAAGCATGCGCACGCTCGGGTTTGTCAAAAAGAACTTCGCGGCCGAATACCTGCTGGGATTGCTCACCGGCCTGGCTCTGCTTGCGGCTGCGCATTTGCTCGGCTATCTGTCCGGCAATTACGCCATCCGCCTGTCCTCACAGGCCTCCGTTGCGACGTTACTCTTCTACTTTTTTGCCTTTATGATCCAAGGCATGTCCGAAGAGGTGTTTTTCAGAAGCTATCTGCTGGTATCGCTTTCCAAACGGTATTCGCTTCCGGTTTCGATACTGATCAGCTCGACGCTTTTTGCGCTGTTTCATGTCTTCAATCCGGGCACCGACGCAGCCCAGCTGTTCGCGCTGGGGCTTTTCGGCGTATTTGCCGCGCTCACCTTTATCCGGCGCGGCAACGTATGGTTTGCGGGCGGCCTGCATGGCATGTGGAATTTTACGCTTGTCAATCTTACAGGCGCGGGACTTGAGGACAAATACCGTATCTCGGTCTTTATCAGCAAAATATCCAATGAGAATCTGCACGTCGTGTTTCTCGCGGCGGTGATGATGACTGCCGTTTTGGTGATGGCGGCGCTCATGCTCCATACGAGAGAACGGGCGGACGCGGCCCAAGCGAAAACGGCGCTGCCGATACCCGATACGGATCATTCAATAGAATAAGGGACATGTGAAGGGAGAAAAACTATGGAACAAACAACCGTCAGCAACGAAAGATATGAAATGATCGCCGTGGACACCTCGTTTATGAACATCAAACGGATGATGCTCTTCATCGGCGTAAAAAAGCCGATGGATCTAAACGGCCTGCTCGCCATCGTCAAGGAATGCATGGAGCCTTACAGGAACGCCAATGACATCATCATGGCGGATGTGCAGAGATTCGGCGACGGAAAATCGATGAACAAAGAACTGATGAAAGTGCAATGGGTAACGCCCCTTTTGGACGAGATCAAAGTAAAGCCTTATAAAAACAACGACGGCAACGGCTATTACTGGGAAGCTAAGGCGCCCGAGCTGATGGACAGCGAGCATTATGCCATGGCGGCCGGCTTTGCCAACAGGCTCTCGCTGCACGGAGATTTTATTGTTTCTCGCCTGATCAAAGGGATCAGGAATTTGCGGTATTCCAACCAAAAAGAGAGGATCAAAGACCGCAGCTACAAAGATGCCTACGAGGAAAGCCTCAAAAAGAAAAAATAGGGTCGGAGGGGAAGCATGCAGGCAAATAAAATCAGCACGCCGAATTATGAAGCGACCGCGAAGGATGCGTCCTATCTGGGCGTAAAACGCACGGCGCTGCTCATCGGGCTCAAACAGGGCGAGGCATTGGACGCCTTAAAGGCCTGTCTGGACTGTTTTAAGGACTCGGCCGATATCGTGACGGCGGAGGTCTATACCTATTACGGCGATAAGCCGATGAGCGAAAAGCTGCTGCGTGCCCAATGGGTCAGCGAACGGCTGGACGGCGCGCCGTTAAAGCCGTATCCGGCCACCGACGGAAGCGGCCTTTACTGGCAGCAGATCGTTCCCAAAATCGATCACGGCTATTACGCGGCGTCGCGTAATTACGGATACGGCGCCATTCTGGCCGGCACGCTGTCGGATATCATCCGCAGCGCGTTCAGAAGCATTTCGTATGCTGCAAGGGCGGGGAGGAGAAGGGAGAGGTAGGGGTTCCGATACCCGTTTTTCGAGCCTAACCTACCGCTTGCTAAACATTTACGAGAAATTAAAACAGCCCGGTCACCGGCTGTTTTTATGTTTGTCTCTTATTTGCTCAACTTTTATCTTGACAAGAATTGCCATACTTAATATACTTAAGAAAAGGTAGTTTTATAAAGAAACAAGGGGAAACGGGCATGAAAAACAAGAATATTTTAAGACACTTATTGATCGCTGTGTTTGCAGTGGTCATTTTTTCGTCAGTGGATCTATTGACGGTGAAGGCGGCAACCGGTATTCAATCTGCGCCGTATAACGCATGGACGAAACATGAATTTTCATTTATTAGTTACGGTTGGACAGATTCTAAACTCATTGAATTTCAATTGCTTGAATTTTACAATGGAGAACAAGCAAATTCCATGGTCGCAGCAGCCAGTTCATTTCATGATATACCGCGAGAAGATGAAGAATGGCTGATGATGAAGTTTCATTTAAAATATGTTTCAGGTCCTGATGAAAAATTGTTCCCTATCGATCTTTTTAACGCTCTTTCAGCGTTTTACTCAAAATCCGAAAACGGCTTAACAAAAATCACGCCTATAGATACTGTGCCTTATTATAATAATTTAAGCTATACATCCATAAAACTTTATCCGGGTGATGAATCTGATTATTGGATTGGTATTTTGGTTAAAAAAACCGTAGGGTATCCTTTAATTGATACAAATGGTTCGCAATGGTTTTCTACTGATCCAAATTGCACAGTGCATTTTCAAAACAGCGGTGTCGCAGATCAATATGTAACCTATAACGGCAAGGCAACGCAGCCTTCAAACCCTTCATGTCCGGGCAGTGTGTTTGACGGATGGTATTCCAAATGCAGTATAAAAAACTTTACATCCGATATTCTCGATTATTCTGATTATAGTGAAAAGTATAATTTTGATACGCCCTTAACCGATAATATTGTTTTATATGCAAAATGGACTGGTTTTAAATCGCCCAAAGTCACAGCCACTGTGGGGGTCGACAAGGTCAAACTTACTTGGAACGCTGTACCCGGAGCAGTAAGTTATCAAATATTTTCTTTCAATTCGTATTCAAGCAAATATACGTTGATTGATACAACAACAGCTACTACATATAGCCAGAGTAATTTGAACAATTCTTACACATATAAATATCTTGTAAGGGCATTTAACGGAACATTTTATAGCGAATATACTGATCAAAATATCATAACATTTCGACCTATATCTGCTCCGGCATGGTTAGAATCAGATATTTATGGAAATGATGTTTATCTTTCATGGGCTACAGTTAGCTATGCCAAAAAATATTATATCTATTCTTACGATATAAACACAAAAAAATATACAGAACTTGCGAATACTACCAATTCGAGTTATACTTTTAAAGATTTAAATTTCGGCACTAAATATCATTTGACTGTACGAGCTTATAATGATGTTTCCTTTAGCGAAGATTCAGAGATGGTTACTGTTCAAACGATGGACGTTACTCCGCCGGTTTTAAAAGCGACCGTGGGCGATCGAAAAGTCACGCTAAGTTGGAATTCTGTTCCTGGTGCTACAAGATATTATATCTATTCATGCAATACTTGGATGGAATTAACTGAAATCGGAAATGTGACAGGAACAAATTTTATTAAAACAGGTATTGCTAACGATATACAATACACATACGTAATTCAAGCATATAATGGAGATTATTACGGAAATTATTCCAATTATGTTACTGTAAGTCCCATCGCAACGCCCGTTGTCACCGCCACCGCAGGGGATAGAGCAGTCACCCTCAAATGGAACGCTTTAACAGGCGCTGACAAATATTATATCTATACATATAACGCTTCTACGAAGCAATACACGTATGTCACAAGCACAACCGCGACAAGCTATGTTCATAAAAATTTGACCAACGGCACTACCTACACGTACATGGTGAAAGCCTATAACGGTGTTTCGTACAGCCAGTATTCCGCCCATGTGACCGCCAAACCGATGGGGCCGATCGCAGCGCCCGTCGTCACAGCCGCCGCAGGGGACGGCCAGGCAACGCTTAGCTGGAAACCCGTGAGCGGAGCAGTCAAGTATT
>DAITPG010000050.1:0-12155 GCA_036833715.1 Eubacteriaceae bacterium
CCAAGCAGTTTGAAAAATTCTTCCTGCCGACCTATCAGCAGATGGTCGACAAAGTCGCAAAAGCGGGCGGAAAAATGATCATGTTTTTGGAAGGCAAATGGGACAACAAAATCGACTGGATCAACAGCCTGCCGAAAAACTTCGCGTTTTGTCTTGTGGAAGGCGATGATATTTTTGAGATGAAGAAGAAAGTGGGCGATAATGTCTGCCTGATGGGGGGCATGCCGCTGGAAATGCTCAAATACGGAACGGCGGACCAATGCAGGGATTACGCAAAAAAACTCATCGACGAATGCGCGCCAGGCGGGGGGTATGTGTTCGGTTCGAGCAGGGAATTACTCACAAAGACCGATGTCGATTTCAAAAATATGATCGCTACATATGATTTTGTGCATCAATACGGAAGAAAATAGGAGGAAGACCGATGGAAAATAAAACCGTTTTGGAAGTCATTGAAGAGATCAAGGCCAATGAGCTGGCCGAAATGCCGGCCCCCGTCAAGGATGGCGTAGCCAATGCGCTGCTGTTCTTTATGCTTTTGAGCTGATAATATGAACCGGTTCGGATTACGAAAAAAAGGTTGAGCGAAATAACGCGCATCGAAGCCGAAGTATTATTAAAATTGGGCTCATATCGTCGATTCTCGCTTTTTGTACAAGTTACCAAAATGTCATTGCATGTAAAAAGAAACCTCATATTATGCTGAGGTTTCTTTTTTATCGAAAAAGATATGTTAATCTCCGTAAGTTTGATTTAATTGATTAAAATAGTCAATCACTATATTATCGTAGTTGTCATTGTACTGATCAATAAGTGCCGTTGTCCCATAGTCAATTTCAATACTCCACCATACGATATTAATTCCTTTATATTCGATAAATCCCCTGGAATGGCCTGTACATTTGTACTTATTGTCAACCAAACAATCAAAATAAAGAACATAATAACAACCTAAATTTTTTTCGAATTTAAAATCGATACTTGTCACTTTTGTTTTAGAAATTGATAAATTTGAACCCAAAGAATTATCAGTAATTGTTTGGGTATTTAATAGATTCACAAAATTATTTGATACGGTGCCTTTGCTGTTATTATACCAATTTTGAACATCGGCAAGTGATTCTTTTTTCTCTACTTGTGAATCGGTTTCGATAGGAGACTGCGATACAATATCATTTTCAGATTGTGTAATGTTTTCTCTATTTTTATGCAAATAATCTGACATAATAATCATCATGCAAACAAAGGATAACATCCATATAAAAGTTATTACAGGCTGACGTCTTAAAATTGGCTTACCTTTTGCAAATATATATCTATTGCCTTTTGGGGTGTTTGATAAAATTAAACATATAATTGATATAGTAGCATATGCAATTGCACCAATTAATTTAATGTGCATGTCTTCTGGAAGAAATAACGCAAAAATTGCAAAACAAAGAAATAACCAACCAAAAATTCTCATTCCTGGTCTTCGAATCCTATCCTCCTGAATGTCGATTTTGGTGGAACCGCCCTCATTTTCTGTATATACTAGGTTAAGCTTTGGGTGAGCGGAATGAATTTCTTTATGCTCCATTTGAGCAGATTGCGCAAAATTAAAAGGAGCAGAAGAAGTCCCGCATCTTTGACAGAATTTCATGTCATCTTCCATTTGATGCCCGCAATTAGTACAATACTTCATTTTTTCTCCCTCATCATCTAAATTTTGATGCTTTAAAACGATGCCCACAATTCATGCATGTGACAATTACTTTTTTTGACCCGATATTTCCGCTCATTAATCCGATAGGACCTAGCATTGCTGCACCGATTAAGCCTTTTCCGATTCCATAACCCTTTTTATTGCCTGATAATGAAACTGAGCCGCAACGAGGACATTTGGCCATCGATTCAAATTGTTGTTTTTGCAACATGTATTGCTCCTGTTGGTATTCCATTTGCATCTGAAGCTGATATTGTTGCATATCCAAAAACTTTTTTTGCATTTGTAAATTCGCACTATAGTAGGCTATATCTACATCATTTTTTATAATACTTGCTTCTTCAACTTCGGTTGAAATAACAGTTTTAAAAGCACGCCCGCAATATCCGCAAAAAAAACTATTTATATGATTTTTTTTACCACATTCAGTGCAATACATAATTTCATTCTTTGGTTTATGTTTAGGTTCTGGCACATATGCAATTATCGCATCATTTCCATTCGTATTTTCGGGCAGTTCATATTCATCTTTAATGAGTTGATCTGATGTTATGTTAAAAAATTCACATAATGCAACAATTTTAATCAATTCTGGGATTGCCTGCCCGGCTTCCCACTTGGAAATGGATTGCCGGGAAATATCCAGCTGTTCAGCCAATTGTTCTTGAGATAGCCCTCTTTGTTTTCTTAAGAATAAAATTTTATCTGCTATTTTCATTATTTTTTTTACCCACCCGACAGCTACAGTCTATCAATAATGATGGTTGCAAACCATCAATTCAACTTGGAAATTTGACAACTTTTAGTTGCATTAAGCAAATAATATCGAATTATTTGCAAAAATTCAACAAAATTTATCTAAAATAGTTATAGTAATATTTACTTATCGATCGGTATCACGATCCTTACTTCCACTCTGTCGTCAAACTGCGTTTCATTATAATCGGCTTCGATGCCCGTTTTTAATATCGTGTCGTACGCTTGCTTGATGGTGTTGGTATAAATTTTATAGTTGAACACATTTTTAATGTTTTTCTTGCCCGAATTCATCAGCACTTCGTTTTTAAGCTTCTCGACCAAGTCTTCCGTCTGGCGAACGTTGAGATCGCGTTTGATGATCGTTTCCACTGCTTTTAATCGCATTTCGGTATCCGGCACCTGCAGCAGAGCCCTTGCGTGCCGCTCGGACAGATTGTTTTTTACCGCAGCGTCCAGAACCTCTTCGCCGAGTTTCAGCAATCGGAGTTTATTTGAAATCGTTGACTGTTTTTTGCCCACCTTTTCCGCCAGCTGCGCCTGCGTAAAGCTGTAACGTTCGATCAGCTGCACATAAGCACGCGCTTCTTCTATGTAATTGAGATCCTCGCGCTGGATGTTTTCCACCAGCGCCATTAATTCCACGTCTTCCTGCTCCGCGCGGATGAGCACGCAGGGCACCTTGTCGAGACCGGCCAGCTTTGCCGCACGAAGGCGCCGCTCGCCGCTGATTAAGTGATACCTTCCGCCACCCGCGTCGCTGACGCTCAAAGGCTGTATGATGCCGACGCCGCGAATGGAAGCCGCAAGCTCCGCAATGGATTCGTCATCGAAATATTTGCGAGGCTGATTCACATTTGCGATGATATCCCCCACGGGGATCAGTTTTAGTTCCTTGGCCATCTTAGTCATACGTTCATTCTCCTTTGCCGCTTCGGCTTCGTTTTGAGAGCTCCACCAAAAGCACGTTGATATCGGCGGGGGATACGCCCGATATCCTGCCGGCCTGCCCCAGATTGGCGGGACGCTGCTTGATCAGCTTTTGCTTGGCTTCTATCCTTAAATTCTTGACCTCATAATAGGGAAAATCTTCGGGAATGCCCTTGCTTTCGGTCTGCCTGAATTTTTCCACCTGCGCGATCTGCTTTATGATATAGTCTTCGTATTTGATCTGTATTTCCGCCTGCTCCATAACAAGATTCGCTAGTATAGGCCGTTCGGTGTCCAGCGGTGTAAGCAGCTCATAATTCAGCTGCGGTCTTTTGATGAGCTCATACAGCGAACTAGGCGCATTCAGCGGCGAAGTCCCTGCGGAAGTTAAAATTTCGTCGGATTCCTTCCCGGGAAATATTTTAGCGGTTTTCAGCCGTTCCTTTTCCTCTTCCACTGCGGCAATTTTATTTAAAAGCTTTCGGTAACGCTCTTCGCTGATTAGGCCGTGCTTATAGCCCAGCGGCATCAATCGGATATCCGCGTTGTCCTGACGGAGCAGCAGACGGTATTCCACGCGGGAAGTCATAATGCGGTACGGCTCGAGTGTTCCCTTGGTTACGATATCGTCGATGAGCACGCCGATATAGCCATCGGCTCTGCCCAAAACAAGATAATCGGACCGGTCCACATAATTGGCCGCGTTGATGCCCGCGACAAGCCCCTGCGCAGCAGCTTCCTCATAGCCGCTGGTGCCGTTGATCTGGCCCGCGGTAAACAGGCCCTTGATTAATTTCGTTTCAAGGGACAGGTTCAACTGTGTTGGGTCAATGGCGTCATATTCGATGGCATAGGCCGCGCGCATGATCTCGATGTTTTCAAAGCCTTCGATGGTCCTCAGAAACGCAAGCTGCACGTCTTCGGGCAGGGAAGAGGACATGCCCTGCAAATACATTTCGTCGGTATCCAGTCCTTCGGGTTCCACAAACAGCTGATGCCGCTCCTTGTCCGCAAAGCGAACGACCTTGTCCTCAAAGCTGGGGCAATACCTCGGGCCGATGCCTTCGATCTTTCCGCTGTAAAGCGGAGATCGGTGCAGGTTGGCTCGGATCACCTCATGCGTCTTTTCGTTTGTATAGCCCAGATAGCAGGGTTCGTCGCGAAATTCGACGGTTTCGTTTTCAAAGGAAAACGGCTGAACCTGCTTGTCTCCGTGCTGGATGGCAAGCTTGTCAAAATCGATGGAGCGGCGGTTGACGCGCGCGGGCGTACCGGTTTTTAAACGCATCAGGGTAAAGCCGAGTTCCTTTAAGCTTCCGCTGAGCGCGTAGGCTGCAGTCAGGCCGGAAGGTCCTCCGTCATAAAACGTATCGCCGATGATGATGCGTCCGCGAAGATAGGTGCCGGATGCGATCACCACGGACTTCGATCCGTAGACGCTGCCTGTCTGCGTCAGTACGCCCGTCACTTTCCCGTTTTCTGCAAGGATTTCGACGGCCTGCTGCTGTTTAAGAAACAGATTCGGCGTCGTTTCGATGACCTTTTTCATTTCGGTATGGTAAAGATTTTTATCGGCCTGCGCCCTTAGCGAATGGACGGCGGCGCCTTTGGCCGTATTAAGCATTTTGGACTGTATGTAGGTTTTATCGATATTTTTGCCCATTTCGCCGCCCAATGCGTCGATTTCGCGCACAAGATGCCCTTTGCCCGTGCCTCCGATGGAGGGATTGCAGGGCATCATCGCAAGAGAATCCAGATGCAGCGTTAAAAGCAGTGTTTTTTTATGTTTGCGCGCGGCTGCCAGCGCGGCTTCGCAGCCCGCGTGTCCCGCGCCGATCACGATCACATCGTAATCGTCCGCATGATATCCCATGGTTTGTATTGACCTTTCATAATTATATCTATATAGTGGACGAAATACCGTCCGTTTAGCTTCAATTATCGACGGACATAATCATAACATTTAATTTTTATGGCGGAAACGGCTATTTCCCCAAACAAAAATTTGCAAAAATCTCGTCTATGATGTCTTCGCTTAACGTCTCGCCCGTGATCATGCCAAGCGTTTCCCAGCAGTCGCGGATATCGGTTTCTATCAAATCCGTCGGTATTCCGCTCTCAAAATTATCAATGGCCGCGGTTATGCTTTTTAAGGCTTTCTGCAAAAGCTCCTTGTGCCTTGCGTTGGATATAACGGCAGCCGAAGCGATATCCTCTCCGCGCGCGGCAAAATCGGCCATTTTTTCTTCCAGCAGCTCCATGCCCTCTTTTGTAAGCGCCGAAATCAAAACCGAATCATACGGGGCAAAATACTCCAGCGTCTCTTTGTCTGCGCCCTTGTCCGATTTGTTTAACACCACGATCGTCGGCTTTCCGTCGATGGCCTCCAGAATGCGCATGTCCTCCTGCGACAGGTCGGAAGACCCGTCCGCCACAAATAAAACCACATCCGCCGCGTCAATCGTGTCCAGCGACTTTTGTATGCCGATGGTCTCAACGACATCCTCCGATTCACGTATGCCCGCGGTGTCCATTAAAATGACAGGCACGCCGTTTAAATTGATATATTCATCCACGATATCCCGCGTTGTGCCGGGGATATCGGTCACGATGGCTTTGTTTTTGTTGATGAGGCGGTTGAGCAGCATCGATTTGCCGACGTTGGGCTTTCCCGCGATCACAACCTTAAGTCCGTCCTTTAAAATCTCGCCTTTTTTATAGGTAGCCAGCAGGGCGGCGATCTTTTCCCGGATCATTTCCAGCGATGCCGCCAGCGCGTTGTCGGTAACTTCCGGCACGTCGTATTCGGGATATTGGATCGTCACTTCCAAATCGGCAAGCAAAGTGAGAATCACCGATTTGATAAAGTTGATCTCCTCCGACAGCGTACCGGACAGCTGCGCGACCGCGGCCTTTGCCGAAAGCTCGGTTTTGGAGGTGATGATATCGCATACGGCTTCGGCCTGCGCAAGATCGATCCTGCCGTTAAGAAAAGCGCGTTTGGTGAATTCCCCCGGTTCGGCCAACCGCACCCCCATCGAGAGTACGGCTTCAAGCACGCTTTTGACTGCGCTCATTCCGCCGTGGCAGTTGATCTCCGCCACGTCCTCCGCGGTAAAGGTATGCGGCGCTTTCATTTTGGAAACCAGCACTTCGTCCAGCATCTCGCCCTTATCGCCGGTGATATGGCCGTATACGATCTTGCCGGGCTCCATCTCGGCAAAGCTTTGCTTACCCGGGCGGACAAACAGTCGGTCGCAAACCGAAAAAGCGTCTTTTCCGCTGATGCGGATGATCGATATTCCGCCGTAGCCTGGCGGGGTGGATATTGCGGCTATGGTATCTTCATTAAACATGAAAGCTTCCTTCTTATGATCTCTGACTTATTATTTTATCAAATTTTGTGAAAAAAAGATAGCAAAATCGTTTTACGCCAGACGGTGATGAGGCTGCCAAAATCGATTCCGCTATTGCATTTTTTTCCAATGAAGCTTGTTTTATTCTTCCGTTTTAATTTTTACGCCCAAAAACCGGGACAGCTCGCAGGCCTGCAGCGCGTTTACGATCACTCCGCGCAGCTCGGGACCTTCCAGCAAAATGCCGTCGATCTCGCAGTCCGAAAGATCGATGTCTTTGAGCGAAGTATGCAGCAGCTCGGCGCCGCGCAGCTTCGTGAAAGAAAATACGGTATTTTTTAGTCCGCATTCCTGCAAATAGGCTTGGGTCAGATCGGTACGCTCAAACTTGCAATTCTTCAGCTTGGCCTTGGTGAAGTTGGCATACGCCGCGGAGCAGTCCTTAAACCGCACATCTTCAAAGGAGCCTTCGGTAAAAACGGCGCCCGTCATTTTACAGCTTTCAAAGGCGGCGCGTTTAAAAGCGCATTCCTCAAAATCGATATTGGAAACATCGCAGTTGACGAACAAAACATCCTTAAAAAAAATCGAATCGAAGGAGCTTTCCGTCATGCGGCAATTTTCAAATACGCAGTCATGAAACTCGATATGCTTGAGCTTAGAAAATTCCAAAAGTCCGCCCGAGAATTTATAATTCTCTAGATCCTCCTCATATTCGGCGTACTTTGCGACGGTATCCTGCAAATTTTCATATTCTTTGAATGTCGGCGATAAATTCGGCGCGCTGATTTTCATAAGAGATACTCCCTTTTATGATCTATTAGCGAAACTGATTTCTTGAATGCGGAAATGTTTTGCATAAAGGATAAGTGCATTTTTATTTTTGTCAGGACTCATCGGCAGAGGGCGCCAGCAGGGAAAAAACCGCTTCCCTTGCCAGCAGCAGCCCCGCGCTCGCAGGCACAAACACAATGCTTGCCGGCGGTGTGCGCTTGATGAGCGGGATCTCCTTGGAATAAACGACCTTTAATTTATTGATGCGCGCCTCTTTGCAAAGCTTTCGCATAATCTTCGCGAGCGGGCATACCGAGGTTTTATAAATATCCGTCACCGCAAGCTTGGAAGGGTCGGTTTTGTTGCCCATGCCCATGGAACACAATATGGGGATGCCGCGCGCGGCGGCGTATTGAACCAGCGCCATTTTGGAGGTGACGGTATCGATGGCGTCAATAATCATATCGCAGCGGGGCGGAATGATCTGCGCCAGATTATCTTCCCGCGCAAAAACATTATAGGATACCACCTCGCAGTCGGGGTTGATGTCCTTCACGCGCTTCTCCGCAAGCGCAGTTTTTTCTGTGCCGACTGTGGAAGCAAGCGCGTACAGCTGACGGTTGATGTTGGTTTCATCCACAACGTCTTTATCGACTAAGATAAGGCTGCCTACACCGCTGCGCGCCAGTGCTTCGCAGGCATAGGAACCCACGCCGCCCAAGCCAAAAACGGCCACGGTTTTGGCGGATAAGGTATCAAGGGCGCTTTCGCCCAACAGAAGTTTGGTTCTTTGAAAATGATTATTCATTGATTTTATTATACAATATTACCGCGCGGATATACAGATGCAAAAAATAAAGAATTAATTTAATATAATTTGTAAATAAATGCGGGATTTAGTATAATAAGGAAAACAATCGGCACATTTTATTGACACGGGGGATTCAACATGCACGCAAAAAAGAGAATGAGGATCAAACTGAAAAACCCGGGCAGGATGCTATTGATCCTGCTGGTTACGATAGGGTTAATTGTTCTGGGCGTCAAAGGCATCCCGATGCTGCTCAATTCCGATCCCACCCAGTCAGAGATCGAGAAACTGGAAGGCAAGGATGTCAACATCATCAGCAGCCAGCTTGTGGCTTCGGTACCCAACGGAGATATTCTAACGGAACAGGTCATCGATTTCAGCGTTTCCTACAATTATTCGCTGCCGGACGGTTCCATTAAGCAATATACGCAGAAAAGCGGCATCAAAATCGAAGTTTCGGATACCGCTCTCGCCAGCATCATCAACAACAGCAACAGCATTCAGATCGCTAACGGCAATGTCGGCGATAAGGAGCTGAAAGTCACCGTAACCTATAAAAAACTGACACAGGTCTTTAACTACACCATCAAAGTTCCGCAGACCGATACGCAACAGTAAAAAGTTTTAATATACAACAATTTAAAAAGACGCAGATCGTGTCTTTTTTTTTAGGCACAGAGGGCGGTTAGACATCTATGACCCGCTGGGACGTAAGAGGTTCGTCGCTGATCCATTGCTTCACGGTAAGGTTAAAATCTTCCGCGGCTGCCCAGGGGATATCGTGACGACTGTTCTTAAACATAATGCCTTTGCCGTTTTGCAAAACGCCTGCGATATCGCATACCGATTCCTGCATGGCTTTGTATTCTTTATCCCCTGCGATGACCAAAGACGGAGCCGAAGCGGCGCTGACATCCGGCAGCACCAGATGCTCATACAGCTGTCCGTAGATTTCCTCCAGCGCCGCTGCATTCATGGTTGAAAAATCGTAGTCCAGATCGCTTTTGTCCTGCGCGTCCGTGAAGCCGAACTGATTGACCTGAAAACGGCGGATCGCTTTGCTTTTCATCATCAGGGCGGATAATTTATATGTCGGGCGGTTGAACATCAGCTTCATGCCGGGGATCGGACGGTATAAGCCGCTGACGATCACCGCGTGGTCTACGGTTTCGGGATGTCCGGCGAGCAGCTCGACGATGATTTTTGCGCCCAGAGAATGCCCTACGACATGCGCTTTTGCGCCTGCCGCCTTTTTCTTGATGATTGCCGCTATTTCATCCGCGCAGCCGGCAAGCGACAGCGGGCCTTCGTCGATGCTTTTTCCGTGACGGGGAAGATCCGGCACAATGCAGTGGTTTAAACGGAAAAATCCGTTTGCTTCTTCCACATCCAGCCGCTGATGCCGCCTCCGTGAATAAAAACGATGGTCGGCGCGTCCATCACGCCGCTTTCTTCATAATACATTCGCTTTCCTCCTGAAATCATTTTCTTAAATACCCAATAGTTTATATACAGTGCGTTTAATGGTTCTGCATAGATCGGCAAGCCGTTCCCCGTCGAGTAAAAAGGCCTGCGCCTGCATTTCCCTGATCAAGGCCGCCAAGGTATAAACCAATTCTTCCGCGCCCAGATCCGCTGCCGGCAAAAATTGCTTTCGTTCGATGCCGAGCAAAAGTATTTCTTTTAAATCTCTGATGATGTCCTGCATCAGCGGCTCCATCCGGCTGCGGTAGGCTTCCTTTGCCGATTCAAACCGGTTTGCTCTTAGTAGTATTCCCAAAGTAAACTGGGATATGATCAACAAGAGCTCGGGTTGATGCAGGGATATGCTCTCTGCATTGTCCAGATAGGCGTCCAGCGCCGCGCGCGGATCGGTCTGAGCCAGCTTTTTGAGCTCTGTTTGATCGGTACCCGCCAAAGCCGTCAGAGAATGGAAGGCTTCGGCAAACAATGCTTCCTTGCTTTCAAAATATTCGTAGATCGTAGATTTACCGATACCCGCGATATCGGCTATCTGCCTTGTCGTCGTCCCTTCCAAACCGTAAAGGGCAAAGGCCTTAAGCGCGGATCGTACGATATGCTGCTTTTTATCGTTTGTGTTGGCTTCCATATTTTTTGTTTCCGATCTTATTTTATGGTTTATATGTTTGGATAAAGTCCGAGTCCGAATCAAGAGTCCGCAGATAAAAGGATTATCATTCGATTTACCGACCGACCGTTCGGTCGGTTTTAGTTTATCATTTTTTTAACACTTTGTAAAGGATGAAATATCAACTATGCTATACTATTTAAAAAAGCTGTGGGGGTTGGAATGGAAACGGTTAAAAATATTGCGCTGCTGACAATCAGCTATGGATTCCCGTTGGTTTGCATGATCATTCTGCTTAAAAAACGATTCGCGAAAGAAAAGAAAGTAAAAGTGCTTTCGAAACGCAAGGACAGTTTGGCAAGATGGGTCGATCCATTGTCGCGGGTGCGGCATAAAACCGTCTGTGTGATTCGTTTTGATATTGAAGGCAGGCATGTCGATCTGTATGCAGGCGAAGCTTTTTACGATACGCTTCATCCAGGAGACCGCGGCATCCTCACCTACGCAGCCGACAGGGTGGCAAAATTTCAAAAAAACAATCATTAATTGTCCGCATTAATAAAGACGCACAAAATATGCGTCTTATACTTATACCACATTCACCGAATAATCAATGCGACCTGATTTTTTAACTCATGAAACAGCCATGACCAGATATCCGGGTCAACAGTCAGTTTCTGGTTTCGGTGATTTAAAGGCGGTTTTATTCCATATGAAAGACCGCTTTCGCGCGGTCATAATCCTCTTTTAATCGCACGGAATACCCGAACTTCTTCCCGTCCGCTCTTTTAAACGACAAAGCATGCGTATGCGGAAGTGTTTTTACACTTTGCAATTCCGAAAGCCGCATCAGACGCTTCGCGCGGCATTGCTTCAGTAATTCTTCCAACGGCAGCTCGGCCGTCATTTCATTGAGCCTGTCGATGATGGACTGATACGCAACCGTCCATTGCCATTGGCCGATATCGGTATCGGAAACCACTTTGTCCGCTCCCGCGACGGGCACGGTCAGCGTCCACAAAGATGTATTGGTGATCAGAAGCGCGTTATCGGGAAGCAGCACCTTTCCGGCCCCCAGCACGCCATAGCTGCGGATTTTGCCGTATTCCATAACGGCGGGTATGCTCGCAAATAATATTTCGCCTTCGTCGAGCGCGATTTCATCCGGAATCGGTTCATTGAAAGAATTTAAATCGACTGCCGAAATACGCTTCAGACTGATCACATCCAATACAATTATAGCAACCGCCATAAAGGCCATAGCCGCGCTGATATACCACGGCAGCCCCCAGCGATAAATAACAAACGCCAAAATCAAAAGCAGCGCCGAAAATCCGGCTGTTTTGATAAGACGAAACGCTCCTCCCGCTTTTCCTACCCTTTGAATCGTATGCGCCAGCTTATCGGCTCTGTTTTCTTCATTGGAACCGTCCATCGTTTCTCCTTTTAATAATTAAAAAATAATTTGAATAGATATTGCTGTAGTTATATGACTCAGGCCTCGGCCTTATCCCGATCCTGCAGATACGGCAGCATGTTTTTTATGTATGCGATATATTTATCCGCGATCTCTTCGCCCATGATCGCCCTGTTGCTGATGCTGAATATCTGCATCAATATTTTTTTTGTTTTTGCGTCTATTAAATCTTTGTCTGACAACAGCGTTATTTTCGTCAGGGTATCCGCTTTTAATGGATCGTAGCCATATCCGCTCAGCTCATCCCGTATGCGGGT
>DAITPG010000051.1:0-12112 GCA_036833715.1 Eubacteriaceae bacterium
TACTACCGCTAAAATCAAAATCTCCATCATTGAATCTTATGGAATTGAATTTCTTTTTTCCTCTACCATAATAGATATATGAAAAATCCTTATTTCCTTTACCAAATTTTGCTCGGCTAAAATCTATGTCTCCATCATCGAAATATACATTATGAAAACGGACATCTCCATTTCCGAAATCAGCGCTTTCAAAAATTTTATTACCTTCGCTAAAGTTTACACCCTCGAAATTTTTAATCCCATCACCAAAATTCGCATGTCGAAAATTTATATCACCTTTTCCAAATTTAGTTTTGTGAAATAGTAAATTTCCATTCAAGAATCTTGCATGAGAAAAATTAACATCTCCATTATTGAATTTTGCTTCTGAAAAATTTGTGATATTTGTATTAAAGATGGATCCTTCAAAATCTTTAATTTCATTATCAAAAGTCGCTAAATAAAAATTTGCAACCCCATCCCAAAAACTATATTTTGCATCAATTTCTTTTAAAATACATTTTGGATTATCAAAAACAAAATCTTTTATAAAGCAACCTCTTAAATTGATCACCTGGTTTTCATATATTAAGATATGAATATCATTTAAAGCTATATTTCTATAGGAACAATCATAAACATCATTATTTATATCGGTAATTTCAATATGTATAACGTCATTGTAGGTATAATGAACAACAATGTTTTTAATTTTTATATTATAAAATGTAAATTCTTCATCCTGGTTTAAAAAACCTTTTGTAAAGTCAAAATACGTTTTAACCATAATTTCACCTATCTATTTTTTACTCTTTTCTAAATATAATTAAAATCCGATATAAAATCAACTTAATTATTATAATATAATTTTCAGAATATTCACAATAATCATATTGACAATTCTTCGTTAATCGTATATTATAATTTAAACAAACGGCGTTGATGGGGAGCTATGTACAAAGGGCAGCTCAGAGAACCGCAGGATTGCTGAAATGCGGAGTGCCTTATCTATATTTACTCGCCCCGGAGTCTTGCAGGCTGAAAGCAGTAGGCTTGCACGGGTTCTCCCGTTACAGGGGAGCGCATTGACGGATGCGTAACAGAGAGGGCGCTTATGCGCCAAATAGAGTGGTAACGCGAGGATTTCGTCTCTATAAACCGGAGATGGAATTTTTTTTGTCTATAAACACTACGGAGGCACACTGATGAACGAATTGCTGCAAATGACGGTAACCCAAATGCTGGACGATATCACGTCCAAATATCCCAAAAACGAAGCTCTGGTGGCGCCGGAAAAAAATATTCGTTATGATTACAGGGAATTTTCGGATCACGTTAACAAGGTGGCCAAAGGCCTTTATGCCATCGGGGTCAAAAAAGGGGATCATGTAGCAGTATGGTCCACCAATTATCCCGAATGGATTGTCATGCAATTCGCTACGGCTCGCATCGGCGCGGTACTCGTAACCGTCAATACCAACTATAAAACGTTTGAGCTCAGCTATCTCCTCAAGCAATCGGACAGCACCACACTCATCCTCTCGAAGGGTACCAAGGATGTCAATTATGTCGATATGATCCGCCAGCTTTGCCCAACCATCGATTATTCGGCACCGGGCGAGCTTGTAAGCGAGGAATTTTCATTTTTGAAAAATATCATCTATATGGATGACGAAAAAATCGACGGTATGATGAATTTTTCTCAGCTGTACGAATACGGCGAATTTGTAAGCGATTATGAACTAAAGCTTGCTGAAAAGCAAAATGATTTGCACGATGTCATCAATATGCAGTATACTTCCGGAACCACCGGTTTTCCCAAGGGTGTTATGCTTACGCATTACAATGTGGTTAACAACGGCAAATCCATTGGGGATTGCATGAAATTTACACCGCAAGACCGTTTATGCATTCCGGTGCCGCTGTTTCATTGCTTCGGCTGTGTGCTGGGAGTGCTTGCGGCGGTTACGCACGGAACCACCATCGTTCTCATCGACCATTTCAGCCCAGTACCCGTGATGCATGCCATTCAGCAAGAAAAATGCACGGCCGTGCATGGTGTGCCCACCATGTATATCGCCATGCTGAATAATGAACGCTTTAAGGACTTTGATTTTTCATCGCTGCGCACCGGGATTATGGCGGGCTCGCCCTGTCCCGTGGAAGTGATGAAGCAGGTAGTCGATAAAATGAACATGAAGGAAATTACCATCGCCTACGGCCAGACGGAGGCATCGCCGGTTTGCACCCAAACCACAACGGATGACCCCATCGAGCTTCGGGTCGCCACGGTGGGCAAGGCGCTGCCCTATATCGAATGCAAGGTAGTCGATCCCGAAACCAACAAGGAAGTTCCCTTTGGAACACAGGGCGAATTTGTTGCCAGAGGCTACAACATCATGAAAGGTTATTATAAAATGCCCGAAGCGACGCAAACCGCCATCGACGAGGCAGGCTGGCTTCACACGGGCGACCTTGCGGTCATGGAAGAGAACGGATATTTTCACATAACGGGCCGCATCAAGGATATGATCATCCGCGGCGGAGAAAATATTTATCCGAAGGAGCTCGAGGAGCTTCTGTATACACATCCGCAGGTTAAAGATGTGCAAGTGGTTGGCGTGCCCGATAAGGATTACGGCGAAGTCGTTATGGCCTGCATCATCTTGATAGAGGACGCGATCATGACGGAGGATGAAGTACGTGATTTTGTGCGCACCAACGCGGCAAAGCATAAAATTCCGCAATACGTGGAATTTATAGAAGCGTTCCCAATGACTGCAAGCGGCAAAATACAAAAATTCAAGCTGCGGGAAATGGGCATCGAAAAATATGATCTGGCGGACGCTGCCAAGGTCGCAACCGCGTAGCTCCTACACTAAAAACTAAAAAGGATATCCGGCGAGGATATCCTTTCATCTTTTATGTATTAAATTCGTTTCCACAGTATTCGCATACCGCTGTAGTCCCAAGGGCTACCTTCAGCTTGGCGCCGCATCCGGGACATTCGATGATCGATCTTGGCATTGTTTGTTCAACCATTTGCTCAACGTTATAGTTTAAGGTGTAGGCCATTTGTTCTAAATTTTTTGCCGTATTTGCTAAATTGATTTCCTGCATGGTCATGTATTCTTTGATTCTTCGTTTTCCGCTTATTCTCATAGGAAGCCCGATACTGGTAAAAAATATAAACATCATTGCTGAAAATGAACTTCTTTGGCTTTGCGATAAGACTTCACCCGTTTCCGATGTCAGGGGAACTGCTGAGAAAAAAATCGCATAAAATATTCCAAGGCCAAGAAATATCGCACCCCAAGTTTTTAACAATCTTCCGTACACCAGTGCATTTCTTTTGTTCTTATATTCAACAAATAGAATAATAAAGCCAACGGGAAAAAACAGAATAAAGAAAAAAAATGATTAGTCCCCACCTGATCCGCGGTTCGTATTGCTGCATATAAACACCCACCGTCTCAAATCCTCAATGAAATTCTATCATTCGATTGAGCTTTGGTAAAGATATTTTATTGCGACAGAGGAATTGAACTTTTGATGAATCACAGCTGATTCAAATCAAACGGCGTTTCCTGATAGACATAATAATTCAGCCAGTTGGTGTACAGCAGCTGCGCGTGCGAACGCCAGGTGACCTTTGGACTGGCTTTAATGTCATTATTCGGAAAATAATTTTCGGGTACTTCAATGCCGAGCCCCAGACCCAGGTCCCTCAGATATTCCGCTGCTAGCGTATCCCCTTCATATTCCGGATGTCCCAAAATAAAGATCTGCCTGCCGCCGTTGCCGCTTACGGCATACACCCCGGCTTTATCGGATGCGGACAGCAACTGCAGCTTGCCGTGATTAAGGATATCGGCAACCTTAACTTCGGTATTGCGCGAATGCGGCGCGTTGAAAAAATCATCGTAGCCGCGGAACAAAGGCACGTTTTTCACAAGCACTTCATGGCTGAACACGCCCGAAAGCTTTTGGTGCAGCAGATATTTATGGACTCCGTAATAATGGTACAAACCCGCCTGCGCTCCCCAGCAGATAAACAAGGTGGAAAATACGTGTTCTTCAGCCCAGTCCATGATCTCACAAAGTTCCTTCCAATAAACAACATCTTCAAAATCAAGCGTTTCCACGGGAGCGCCCGTAATAATAAGGCCATCGTATTTGGTATCCTTGATATCCGCGAAATTTTTATAAAACGTATCCAGATATTCCTTGGATGTGTTTTTTGATTCATACGTGGAAGTATTGATCAAATCCACTTCAATCTGTATGGGCGTATTGGACAGACAGCGCAGAAGGCTGGTTTCCGTTGTGCTTTTTTGCGGCATTAAATTCAAAATCGCAAGCTTCAACGGGCGAATATCCTGATGGAGTGCCCTGTTTTCTGTCATAACAAAGATGTTTTCTTCCTCTAACACCGCGCGCGCCGGCAGCGAATTCGGTATTTTAACGGGCATATTTCATTCCTCTTCTTTCTTGGCAGTCTTTTGTAACGAACCAAACAGCGGAAATTCTCCGCTGCATGGTCATTTATAGATGGAGGCTATAATAAATAATCTGTGGCTTTTTTAGTTGTGCTTTTAATTGCTAAAAGCTTGGTTCAAATCCTCGAGGATGTCATCGATATGCTCGGTACCGATCGAGAGGCGGATGCTGTTCGGCTTGATGCCGGATGCGGCCAGCTCCTTTTCATTCATCTGGGAATGCGTTGTACTGGCAGGATGAATAACCAATGATTTTACATCGGCTACGTTGGCAAGCAGCGAAAATATCTGCAGCTTATCTATGAATTTCTGCGCTTCCTTTGCTCCGCCCTTAATTTCAAAAGTAAAGATGGAACCGCCGCCCTTCGGAAAATATTTTTTATATAGATCATGGTACGGACTTTCCGCAACCGTAGGATGATTGACTTTTTCAACCTGCGGATGATTTTTTAAGAATTCCACAACTTTCATCGTGTTTTGCACATGACGTTCCACGCGAAGCGACAAAGTTTCCAATCCCTGCAAAAACAGGAAGGAATGAAACGGGCTCAGGCATGCCCCGGTATCTCGAAGAAGGGTAACGCGGGCTTTGATTATATACGCAAGGCTGCCGACCGCTTCGGAAAAATTAACGCCGTGGTAGCTGTCGTTGGGATTCGTAAGGCCGGGGAATTTGCCCGAGCCCTGCCAGTCAAATTTACCCGAATCAATGATCACGCCGCCGATGCTGGTTCCGTGGCCGCCGATAAACTTGGTCGCTGAATGCACTACGATATCCGCGCCGTATTCAATGGGTCGCAGCAAATACGGCGTTGCGAAAGTATTGTCGATGATCAGCGGTATTTTATGAGCATGCGCTATTTTTGCGACGGCTTCGATGTCGATGATATTGTTGTTGGGATTTCCCAAGCTTTCAATAAATACCGCTTTGGTATTTTCTTGAATGGCATTTTGAAAGCTTCCCTCGACATCGGGATCAACAAACGTGGTTGTGATGCCCAGCTGTGGGAGAGTATGCGCAAAAAGGTTATAGGTACCGCCGTAGATTGTCTGTGCTGAAACGATATGGTCTCCCGCGCCTGCAATGTTGAGGATCGCATAGGTTATGGCTGCGGAGCCGGATGCTGTCGCAAGCGCTCCAACGCCGCCCTCCAGCGCATTGATACGCTGTTCAAATACATCGGAAGTGGGGTTCATAATTCTGGTATAGATGTTTCCGCCTTCCGCAAGGCCAAACCGTGCCGCAGCCTGCGCGCTGTCTTTGAATACATAAGAGGTTGTCTGGTATATGGGCACAGCTCTTGCATCGGTAGCCGAGTCCGGATTTTCCTGTCCCGCATGCAGCTGTAATGTTTCGAATCTGTATTTTTTATCGCTCATTTTATACTTCCTTTCGTTTTATACTTTATTCTTAAGGTTGTGCATTTACATTCGATCATTCGCTGCGCGACATCGGAAGAAGTTACGCTCATTCTGCTTATGCATTTGTTTTCCTCCTATATATTATAATTCATATCGATATACTATGAAATATTGAGTGTATATTACCATTAATCCTTGCCTTTGTCAATCTGTTTTTTTAATAAAAAAACTGTCCTTTTAAACAGACAGTTCTTAACATTTATATACTGTAATTAATGCTCGTTTTTTCATGATACCGGTTAACCAGATCTTCCAGCGTGATTTGTTCGACCACTTCTTCAATGGCGCCTTGTATTTTTTTAAATACTTCCAGCGTTACGCACAAATCAGCTCTTCCGCAGCTGTTTTCCTTACCGTCCAAACAATCCACGGGAGCGAATTCACCTTCCATTAAGCGAAGGATCATCCCAACCGTGTATTCCTTGGGTGCTCGGGTAAGCATATAACCTCCCTGAGCGCCGCGGGTGCTGCGTACATAACCCGCTTTATTCAGCTGTGTAATGATCTGCTCCAAGTACTTAACAGAAATCTCTTGTCTGTTGGCTATGTCTTTGATCGAAATATACTCTCCGTTGTGATTGACAGCCAGGTCCAGCATCAATCGAAGCGCATAACGGCCTCTGGTCGATATCTTCATAATATTACCTCGGTTTCTTATATGTTGATTTTACCATAGGTTTAGTATGAAATCAATAGTTGAACATTCAAAAAACTATAGCCTGCGATTAAAACTTCATGCCTGTGATTTCTTTAAATACGGGCAGAAGTCCTGTCTTATTTTCTACCATTCCCGGCATTTGATAAATATCGTGGCCGGGGTAGGAATTGCCTTCGATAAGCAATGGACCATTGGGAGTAATCGCTACGTCCCAACCCACATAGCCCATTTCTGGGATTATTTTGGCTGCCTCGGAGACGAGTTTGCGGCATTCTTCCCAATAAGGGATTTGAAAGCCTTTGATCGTTGTGCCCGTAATGGGATGCCTTTCATAAATCTTATGTGTCTTATCCGCCGCAGGATAGAGAATAATGCCTGTGTTCGGATCAACGACGCTGGACATTCCGCCATTGTTGATATTGTCGACCACGCCGCCGTTGCCGATGCGGATCGAGATAAACGGAAAGCTTACCTTATCACTTTCTTTATCGTAAAGAGAGACAAATCGCACCGTATTGATCGATCCCGGATGAAGCGAAGCCATGGTTTCATTTTGAGGAACCGTATCTTCCGCCAGTATGGAACCCGAAGAAATGATGAAATCGTAGATTTCTTCTACATTTTGATAGTTTGCAACGGTGATCTTTTCCACTCCGATACCGCAGCTTTCTGAAGAAGGCTTGATGATAAAGTCTTTCCTCTCGCCCAGCCAGGCAGCAAACTCTTCTTTGGTAGATGAAGCTACATCAAGCCATTGGCGGCATGTAAAAGCGGCATATGTTTTATGAAAGTCAATTTTATTTTTTAGATAGTGATGATATTCGTCCTGATTATATTTATGCACCAGTTGATTGTTGATTCCTCGCGTAACATAAGTACTCCGTTGCTCTGCGCTTAAATTAATAAAATCAAATAATACATAATCCTCGTAACCGGACTGATATTTCACTCCGCTGACAATCATATCGACAAAGACAGCAATACTGTTTTTGTGATACCTTCGGCCTACTTCCTTTGCTCTTTTGATCATTCTACCGTAGTCCATCGAAGCGGTTTGCTGAAAAAGAAATTTGATCTTATTATTCATTTTCGTCCTCATCCTTTTTAAGTATCCATTACCTATTATAAGCACTTTGCGCAGTCTATACAAAGCCGAAGCGAATATATCCAAAATATTCATAACACATATCTGATTAATCGTAAATAGGGTTGTTTATGCTGATTCTACGATTTATAATAAACGTAGCAATATCGGTAGGAGAAAATGTATGGACTCTTATATTTTAACGCTGGATTCGGGCACAACAAGCTGCCGCAGTATTTTGTATGACTCGCAATCCGAAATCGTAGACATTGCACAAAAGGAATTTACGCAAATTTTTCCGCAGCCTTCCTGGGTAGAGCATAATGCTTTGGAGATTTGGGAAACGCAGCTGTGGACGATCCGATCGGTCATCGAACAAAGCGGAATCAATCCAAATGATATTAAGGCTATCGGTATAACCAACCAGAGAGAGACCACCGTGGTTTGGGACAAAAATTCCGGCATGCCCATCTATAACGCCATCGTTTGGCAATGCCGCAGAACCGCCGATATCTGCGATGACTTAGCAAAAGATCAAACTTTCTTAAGCTATGTCAAAGAAAATACAGGGCTTGTGATCGACGCCTATTTTTCCGCAACAAAAATCAAATGGATACTGGACCATGTTGAAGGTGCCAACTCATTGGCTCAGCAGGGTGATCTTATGTTCGGTACCGTTGATTCTTGGCTTATTTATAAACTCACCGGCGGCAAAAGCCATTTGACCGATTATTCCAACGCATCCAGGACAATGGTTTACAATATTAAAAACCTTTGCTGGGATGAATATATTCTTTCTGTTCTCGGGCTTCCGGTTTCGTTGTTTCCTCAGGTTGTGGATTCTTCTGGCATCTGCGCTTATTGTTCGGAAGAAATTTTCGGCGCAACCGTACCCATCAGCGGGATCGCTGGTGACCAGCAGGCCGCGCTCTTCGGCCAAGGATGTTTTGACCAGGGCGAAGCGAAAAACACTTACGGCACCGGCTGCTTCTTGCTTATGAATACCGGAAACCGAATGATTCGCTCTACCAACGGTTTGATTTCAACGATTGCATGGGGCATGGACGGCAGGATCACTTATGCTCTTGAAGGAAGTGTGTTTGTCGGCGGAGCGATCATCCAATGGCTCAGAGATAAGCTGGGTATCATTCAAAAAGCGGCTGACAGCTACGAATACGCGATGAGCGTGCCCGATACCAACGGCGTAATAGTCGTACCCGCCTTTACGGGACTTGGCGCGCCTTATTGGGATATGCATGCGCAGGGCATTATATGCGGTCTCACCAGAGGCGCTGAAAAGGCTCATATCATAAGAGCGGCGCTTGAATCGATCGCATTTCAGACAATGGATCTTTTGGATGCCGTACAATCGGATTCCGATATCATCTTAAAAGAATTGATGGTTGATGGCGGCGCATGTAAAAATGATTTTCTAATGCAGTTTCAAACAGATATTTTGGGGCAAAATGTCAATAGACCCCAAAATACCGAATCCACTTCACTGGGCGCAGCCTTGCTTGCGGGACTTGGCGCAGGTTTATATACCAATTTACAGGAACTGAAAACGATAAGAAAAACCGATAAAGTGTTTTATCCGATGCTGAAACCATCCGAAAGAACAGGTTTGATTAACAACTGGAAAAAAGCCGTTGCGATGTGCATGGCTCATAATAACGGATAAACTGACTGTCCCTGAAAAATAAAGGAGATTTATGAGAAGAATTGATATGCATATACATACGAATGCTTCCGACGGTACATTTACACCAGAAGAAGTGCTTCGTGAAGCCATTGACAAAAATATTTCAATTTTCGCAGTATCCGACCATGATACCATTCAAAGCGTTGCCGAAACAAAACGCTTGGCCAAACAAAACAATCTGCTTTGTGTTACGGCAATAGAGGCTACTTCGCTTTTTAATGATAAAGAATTTCATATACTCGGTTATAATTTCGATACAGATCATCCCGAACTTATCCGCTTCATCGAAAATACATCAATCATCCGTCAAAAAAGAGAAGTCGATATTATTAAGGGCTTTTCGAAATTGTATGATGACATCAGCTTAAGTGATTTTCAGGATTTTTCAAAACAGGGTAACCACGGAGGCGGCTTTCTTTCCTTAAATTACTTGAAATCAAAGGGAAAAGTTCAGGGCCTTTCAGATTTTTTCAAATTGATGAAGGAACATATTCAGCTTCCCGAGACCTATCATTTTTATGATGCCCAAAGAGTGGTCGATATGTTCAAATCGGCCGGAGCGGTCATTGTTTTGGCTCATCCGTCGTATCATTTCCCGGGAAATGTCGCTGACTCGGAGACACTGGATGCGTTTTATGAAATGGGCATCGACGGCATCGAGTGTTACAGCCCCTATAACAGCCAGCCGGAGCAGATTGAGTATTATTTAGATTACTGCAGAAAACACGCGCTGGCGATTTCGGGCGGATCTGACTGCCACGGGCCCTATCTGAAACGCGAAATGGGAACGCCTTATGTCGATGAGAGCATGTGTGATATAATCAATAAATTGAATATTTAAATACGCAGGAATATCGAATTCAAAATAAATGTGATATAATGATGTTCCGACTATTAATTTAAGTGCTATAAGGAGTGCTTCTATGATCGAAAAAGCTACCGTATTATCCACCAATGGGAATAAAGCCATCGTCGTCGTTCAAAGAACGACCGCATGCGCAAGCTGCGGCCAGTGCATGATCGGCAAAGAAAACTTAAAGGTGGAGGCAGAGGTCGAAAATCACATCAACGCGCAAATCGGCGATGTGGTTGATGTTGAACTTGAATTGTCACGCGTTTTATCCGCATCGATGATCGCTTACGGAATACCTTTTGCTCCCTTTTTTATCGGCTGCGTATTGGGATATTATGTACTGAATCATTTTATCACCATCAACAGAGACTTTCTGGCGATCCTTACCGGTGTGATTTTAATTGCGGCTTCCTATCTCGGTATCCGCCGAATGGATAAAAAAGGACTATTTAAACAGCGCTTTTCAATTAAAATGATCAAATAAGAACATCGTGATGAGGCAGTACAATGGCCGTATTATTTGAAAATGATTGGAACGATATTCTACGGGATGAGTTCACGAAAGAGTATTATTTAAAACTGCGCAAATGTTTGATAGAAGAATACAAATCGAAAGTAATATATCCCGAAATGCATGATATTTTCAATGCTTTGCATTTGACTTCCTACAGCGACACGAAAGCGGTCATTTTGGGACAAGATCCCTATCACAATGAAAATCAAGCACATGGATTGAGTTTTTCAGTAAAACCAAAAATAGATATCCCGCCATCATTGCAAAATATCTATAAGGAACTCCATAATGATTTGGGATGCAGCATACCCAACCATGGTCATCTTGAAAAATGGGCAAAGCAAGGGGTTTTAATGCTCAACGCAGTGCTTACCGTGCGGGCGCATGCCGCCGCTTCTCATAAAAATTTGGGATGGGAAAACTTTACGGATCATATTATTTCTATGCTCAACGAACGCAATGACCCTGTTGTGTTTGTCTTGTGGGGAGCGTTTGCGCAGAGCAAGGAAGCATTGATCACAAATAAAATTCACTTCATTTTAAAAGCCCCCCATCCATCACCCTTGTCGGCCTCCAGAGGTTTTTTCGGCTGTCGGCATTTTTCAAAAATTAATCAGTTTCTGTTATGTAACGGAAAAGAGCCGATTGATTGGAACATCGAAGATATTTGAATTTTATTCAAATTCAATGTTTTTTGTATTGATGAACCGAAGGATCAGCTTGTCCAATTGGCGGCTGACATATAAAACATTGTCATCCAGCAGATTATTGTCTGCATCTTGAATGGCCAAGATGAGTTTCTTTTTAAGCACCCTGATTTCGTACTCAAGAAATTCATCTTCATTAATTGTGAGTCTTTTTACTGAAGTGATTTTTTTAAACACAAAATATCTCCTTTCATTGAATAACTTATCGGTAAGATTATATAATTTGAAAGAATTATAATTTGTCGAATTATGCTAAAATTATCAATAACTTTCAACAACCTGTAACTTTATTTACATTAATAGAATATGCCGTTTTAATTGTGATTATTAAACAATATATTGGTGCAGAGCGTCAAATATTGTCTGTTTTTAATATTGAGAGGAGCTCATGGCTAACCGAAAAATCAAGAAGATTGTTAAAATAAAGAAGATCCCGATGAAGCGTCATCCCTTACGAAACTTTTTTTTGATTATTTTAATTGCTTTGATATTTGCCTCTGTCGCAGGCTATAAATTTATCAGCGATATCACAGCATCCTTAAATAATATTCAACGCATCGATATCGGGCAAAGTGATGAAGAACTCATGATCAATGACGGCGTTCGTAATTTTTCATCGGGCAGAAAAGTAACGAATATCGCTTTATTCGGTGTGGATACAAGGGATCCGTCCGACGGCACGCTGGTCGCGGCG
>DAITPG010000052.1:0-12071 GCA_036833715.1 Eubacteriaceae bacterium
TGATAACTCCTTGCAGTTACAGTTATTTCATATCAGCCAAGTACTTTTCAACCTCTACTCCGCATATTGCGCCGTCGGCGGCAGCCGTAATAACTTGCCTTAATACCGTATTTCTTACGTCCCCCACTGCGTATAGGCCGGATAATGATGTCTGCATTTTTTCGTTAGTAATAATATACCCTTTTTCGTCGAGTTTTGCAAGATTTTCGACTAATTTAGAGTTAGGCTCGTACCCAGCAAAGATAAAAATTCCGTCGACAGGGTAATCATATTTGGAATTTGTCTGCAGGTCATTGATAGCAAGCGCACGTACAACAAAATCACCTTTGATCTCATCAACGGTCGAATCATAAAGAAAATGGATTTTATCGTTTTCCTTAATCTTTTGAATCGTTGCATTCATTGCTCGGAATTCTCTTCTGCGATGAATGACGGTTACTTTGGACGCGAATTTAGTTAAATATTCCGCCTCTTTGATTGCCGTATCGCCGCCGCCCACAACTGCGACATGAAGGTTTTTGAAAAAGCCGGCATCGCAAGTAGCGCAGTAAGATACTCCCCTGCCCCTGAATTCGATTTCGCCTTTGGCGCCCAGAAGTCTCGGATAAGTGCCTGTGGCCATAACCAGACATTTGGCGGTGTATTCCTTTCCGTCCGCGTTAGCTAAATGAAATAACTCGTTTTCTTTTTTAATGGAAATGATTTCATTACTTTCAAAATGTGTTCCCGATTTAAAACATTGCGCATGCATACGTTTGGTTATCGACTCGCCCGTTGCGTTTTCTTCGCTGCCGGGATAGTTTTCTATTTCGGTTGTCGTGGTTATCAGTCCGCCGATGACAGCCTTTTCTATGACCAGGGTGTTCAGCATCGAACGCGAAGCATATAGTGCCGCGCTTAATCCCGCCGGGCCTGCTCCTATTATGATCACATCATAAAAATTTTCATTCATAACCGATCTCCTTATAAATAATTTCTAACAAATTGTTCTATTCTATAAGCGTAATCGCTGAATTGTTCCAAATCATTGATATATTCAAGATAGGAAGTGCCTTGTTCCGCACTGCAAACACCTTCATTGAGCTGATCGATATGGCTGTTTTTTGCATGTTTTTGTAACTCATCGATATCTTCCTCAATCTGCTTTGCTTAAGAGGCAAGCAAGATATTTCGAACTAGAAATATTTGCAAAGCTATCAAAAGTATTTCATCGCCTTTAACATATATTATCTCTATTTCAGATTTTGCCTGACTGCTGAAGGTGATTTGATCATTAATGTTTAACTTCATCTAATGTAAGTATATGCTCGGCATGATCTCCTATCCGTTCGAAATTATGATTGAATTAATGAATCTTTAAATCAATTCCGACTCTTCGGTAGTTATGTCTTCTGGTTGCGATTTTCACAAGAAATATGGTAATGGCTTGATTGTACATATTGATTTGAAATTCATCCGTAAGGATATTTTTTGAGTAGTATGATCACATTCATGAAAACTCTTATCCGTGAGTATTAACGATTCCTATGCTGAAGGGTTAATATCAAAAATTCTTTCGGATTTACTGCAGACCCAAAAAATCGGTTTGTCGTAATGCTTCAAACAAAACGACGCTTACCGCATTTGATAAATTCAGGCATCGGGCATGTTCGTTGCTTAACATAGGTATCCTCAATCGGTTATTCGGGTACATATCATGGATTTCTTGGGGCAATCCAGAAGTTTCGCTGCCAAAAATAAAATAACTGTTATCCTTAAAATCAAAATCCGTATAATTTTTACTGCCTTTTGTAGTGATAAGGTAAATATCGGCATGATTGTTTTCGAGCAAAAACTGATAAAAATCAGAATATTTACGAATACATAAATCCTGCCAGTAATCCAGTCCTGCGCGTTTAAGTTTTTTGTCGTCTATCGAAAAACCCAAAGGTTCGATCAAATGCAAAACACTGCCGGTAACAGCGCAAGTCCTTGATATATTTCCGGTGTTTTGCGGTATTTGCGGTTGAAATAATACAATATGAAACATTTTCTCTCTTATAGCCACATACGGCTGCAAAGCAGCCGTATGTGATTGATTCTATTTTATATTTTGTACAGATGAATGTCAAATTATTTATTGATAAGTGTAGCTTGCGCAGCGGCAAGTCGGGCAATGGGCACTCTGAAGGGAGAGCACGAAACGTAATCCAAACCGACGCCGTCAAAAAATTTGATAGATTCAGGATCGCCGCCGTGTTCGCCGCAAACACCGCATTTCAGGCCTGCACGCACGCTGCGTCCGTCATTGACCGACATCTTTACGAGTTTACCTACACCCGTCTGATCGACCGATTGGAAAGGATCGATATCCAGAATATGTTTATCCAAATAGTCATTGATAAATTTACCCGCATCGTCTCTGGAAAAGCCCAGTGTCATCTGTGTTAAGTCGTTGGTACCGAAGGAGAAAAACTCCGCCGTCTGGGCGATCTCATCACTGGTCAAAGCGGCCCTGGGCACTTCGATCATGGTACCGAGCAGATATTCGACTTCCGTTTTTTCCTGTTCAAAAACTTCTTTCGCTGTTTGTCTGATGATATTACAAACGTAATCCAGTTCTTTTTTGCTGCCGGCCAAAGGAACCATGATTTCCGGATGAACATCGATTCCGTTCTTTTTTGCTTCGATAGCGGCAAGCAGGATCGCTTTTGTCTGCATTTGCGCGATTTCGGGATATGTAACCGATAAACGGCAGCCTCTGTGCCCCAGCATCGGGTTAAATTCATGCAGATCGTTGATTCTGGTATTTAATTTTTCAACCGTGATGCCAAGTTCTTCGGCAATCACAAGGATATCTTTTTCTTCCTGCGGAAGGAATTCATGAAGCGGCGGATCAAGAAGTCTAACAGTCATCGGCTTGCCGTTCATTTCGGTGAACATGGAAAGAAAATCGTCTTTTTGCATGGGCAGGATGTTGCCCAAAGCTTCCTGTCTTTGTTCAAGCGTGTCCGCGCAGATCATTTTTCTTACTTCGATGATTCTGCTTGAATCAAAGAACATATGTTCGGTTCTGCAAAGGCCGATGCCTTCAGCTCCGAATTGCAGCGCGGTTTTGGCATCGTTGGGTGTATCGGCATTGGTGCGGATCTTCATTCTTCTGACTCCGTCCGCCCATTCCATGATCAATTTAAAATCATCGTTTAAGTTGGCTTCTACCGTTTCAACGATGCCATCGTAAACTTTTCCGGTCGTGCCGTTTAAAGAGATGCTGTCGCCTTCATTGAAACGTTTTCCATTGACCTCAAAATATTTTTTGTCTTCATATACTTTGATTTCTTCACAGCCGGCTACGCAGCATTTACCCATGCCTCTGGCAACAACCGCAGCGTGGGAGGTCATACCGCCTCTCGCGGTAAGGATGCCGTTGGCCTTATGCATGCCTTCGATATCTTCCGGCGAGGTTTCTCTGCGTACTAAAATAACATCTTCTCCGGCATCGGCATGCTTAACGGCGTCATCGGCGTTAAAATAAATTTTTCCGTATGCGGCGCCCGGAGAAGCAGGAAGTCCGGATGCGAGCGGAGTGAGCGTTTTTAAAACAGCTTCATTGAAGGTGGGATACAATAATTGATTCAATGAATTAGCATCGATTCTTAACAAAGCGGTTTCTTTTGTGATCAGGCCTTCTTCCACAAGGCTGACAGCAACACGAAGAGCCGCATGCGCGGTGCGTTTGCCCGATCTTGTCTGCAGGAAATACAATTTTTCATCTTCGATCGTGAATTCGATATCCTGCATATCCGTATAATGTTTTTCGAGTATTTCTGCGCTTTTTACAAATTGTTCAAACGCTTTGGGCATATCGATCTGCAGTCTGTCGATCGGTTCCGGAGTACGGATGCCCGCCACTACGTCTTCGCCCTGCGCATTGATTAAGTATTCGCCGTAAATCGCTTTTTCGCCCGTTGCGGGATTTCGTGTGAAAGCCACGCCGGTGCCCGAAGTGTTGCCCATGTTGCCGTATACCATGGACTGGATGTTGACTGCGGTACCCATGTTATAGGGAATATTGTTTAATCGGCGATAGGTGATCGCTCGAGGATTATTCCAGGATTTAAAAATGGCTTCTACCGCGATCATCAGTTGTACGTTGGGATCGTCGGGGAAATCATAGCCTTTGTTTTCTTTAAATATTTCTTTATATTTAGCAACCAGTGTCTTTAAGTCTTCTACCGTAAGTTCGGTATCTACTTTATAGTGCTTTTCTTCTTTGACTTTTTCCAGTTCTTCTTCAAATAAGTTTTTATCGATGCCCAATGCTACATCCGAAATCATCATGATAAAACGTCTGTAGCTGTCATATGCGAATCTGGGATTCTCCGTTTTTTTTGCAATGGCTTCAACCGTTACCGCATTGAGTCCAAGATTCAAAATCGTGTCCATCATACCGGGCATGGAGACTTTTGCTCCGGAACGCACGGAAACCAAAAGCGGATTTTCATTGCCTCCGAAAACTTTGTTTGTTTTTTGTTCCAATTTATGCAAATAATCAAAAATCTGAGATTTGATCTCGTCCGATATTTTTTCTCCGCATTCATAATATTCCAGGCACGCTTCGGTTGTAACCGTAATGCCCGGCGGAACAGGCAGCCCAATATTCGTCATTTCTGCCAGTCCGGCGCCTTTGCCGCCCAGCAGGTCTTTTTGAGAACCGTTGCCTTCCTCAAAAGCATAGACATATTTCTTGCTCATTTAAGAACCTCCTGCTAATAAAAAGATATTTTACATCAATCTTGTATATTATATTACAAATTATTGAACATTTCAACGTATTAGCTGAAGCAAAGTAATATTTTGATTTATCTAAATTAGTCAGTTGGGGCAAAAATAGCACATATATTAAAGAGCTATCCCACGTGAAGGGTTATTATTTTGGGTACCTGTTTATTACCTTAACTTTACGTGGCCTATCAATATCATGATTTTTGATGATTTTTGTTGACAAAAACCATAATATCAAATACTATTTATAAAAATGAAAGCAAAGGTGAGTAACATTAAAATCAATGACTGGCTGAAAACAGAAACATTTAGAATAGCCGATCGACTGATTGAGATCAATGATATGGAAGTTTCCGATCATCACATCAGCGGTTTTGGCATGAAAAATAAAGTATATGATTTGCTTACTTATTTAAAAGGAGCGTTATATCCATATATTTATGAAAATAACGATACGGATATACAGTTCTTGGAAGCTGCAATCAATAAAAAGGTCACTGACAGCGCTATGCTGTTAAATTATATTCTCATGCAGGTCTATTTCAGCGTATGCGCGGAGGAACGAAAACACACCGAAGATTGCACGCATTGCGCCGAAAAGGCAGATAAGATCACTATGGAATTTATCGATCATTTACCCGCGCTCCGCGAAGTATTATCGACCGATGTGGCCGCTGCCGTAAGAGGCGACCCTGCCGCTTTAAGCTACGAAGATGTCATCATCAGCTATCCATGCGTTGAAGCGATCACAATCTATCGGCTTGCCCATGAATTATTTATCAGAGATGTGCCCCTTATTCCCAGGATCATGACTGAATACGCCCATTCTCAGACAGGAATCGATATTCATCCGGGAGCGAAAATAGGCAAATATTTTTTTATCGATCACGGTACAGGCGTTGTTATAGGGGAAACCTGCACTATCGGGAATAATGTAAAGCTGTATCAGGGTGTAACTTTAGGGGCAAGGTCGTTTGATATGGACGAAAACGGTGAGCTGCTGCGTACAAAACGTCATCCCGATATTGAAGATAATGTTATTATCTATGCCGGTGCCACCATACTTGGCGGAGATACCTGCGTGGGTCATGACAGCATTATCGGCGGTAATGTTTGGCTGACCAAATCGGTCCATCCCTATTCCAAAGTATACAACTCGACTCCGCAGCCTACCGTTAAAGCAGAAGATTATTAAATCATGGATTACCATGATTTTTTATTTTAACGAATATATTGTTTGACTGTTTAACAATATGATGATAAATTTAATATAAATCAAATAAATTTCGAAGGAGCCAGTCATGATTAATTATGATTTTTCGGTATTGCAAAGATTGAATTTCGATTATCCGATCGTCGGAGTGAAATTCTCCATGATGAAACCCGCAGATATGCCCAAGCTTCAAAAAAAGATCGCTTTTTGCGAAATGCTAAGAGAAGCCCAGCAAAGCGGAAGCTTTTACGCCACTTTCAGCGAGCATGCGTGCAAGGTCGGACCGTATCTGCTCGGACAGATGAAGGATGATCCCGTTTACGAAAGCGGCATGATCGGACCTCGTATAGGTGTATATGAAGACGCGCGAGCCAATCGGCGCATTTATACCAACATGCTGCGGTTTGCCCAAGGAAGCGCTCCGTATACCTTATATTCGCGACTGGAAGAGATGACCTTTAATCCCGACCTTTTGATCCTTACCGCAAAACCATCGCAGGCGGAAATCATTATGCGGGCGCATGGCTACCGCAGCGGAGCCGCATGGGAAGCCAAAGGAACAACGGTTGCGGGTTGCGAATATATGTACGCCTATCCGTACTTAACCGGAAAAATGAATGTCATGATATCAGGGCTCCATCACGGCATGAAGGCAAGGCAGTTATTTCCGGAAGGGCTGCTGTTCATTATCATTCCTTTTGAATTAATACCCGTGATTCTGGACAATCTCGAAACAATGGAGAAAAACAATCAAATCGATCTTCCGCAATATCATTGGGGAAAAGAAAATCATGAAAAGCATATGGGTGAAATCGGCGGCAAAATGATGAAGGAACTTGAAGAAGCAAACGCAGAAAATTAGATTGCTTTAACGGACCCTCTTACAAAATGCACCTCCTAAGTATTTAGCTTAGGGGGTGCATTGATTGAAAAGCCCGTTTTATATAACCGAATTTCTTAACTTTTGAATATTATCGTGTACATTCCCTTTAAACGTATAAGAACCGGCAATCAGCATATTGGCTCCGGCTTTTACTACCGAAGATGCCGTAGAAAGGTTGATGCCTCCGTCAACTGCAAGATCGATCGCTCTGTCCCCTATCCGTTTTGCCGCATCGGCAATTTTATCGAGGGACGCGGGTATAAAGGCCTGTCCGCCATAACCTGGGTTGACGCTCATGATCAATATCAAATCAATATCTTCGATGATGTAATCCAGCGCGCTTAACGGCGTTGCGGGATTGAAGGAAACGCCTGCTTTGATCCCGAAGCTTTTGATAAAACCGATCAAACGGTGAAGATGCGCGGAAGTTTCCACATGCACGGTTATGATGTCGCTGCCCGCTTCGGCAAATTTGGGTATAAACAATTCCGGATCGCTGATCATCAAATGAACATCAAACGGAAGCGTTGTAATTGCCCGAAGTTGCTTGATTTGATCGGGCCCGAACGTCATGTTGGGCACAAAATGTCCGTCCATGATATCCACATGAAGCATATCGGCTTTAGCTTCTTCAAGGGCTCTTAAATCTTTCGTCAGATTTGTGAAATCGGCGGCAAGTAAGGATGGCGCAATTTTTAACATAAATTCCTCTTTATCTGTTATAGCTACGATTATACTATTTTTGTGCCATTAATGCCATATCAATTCATATATTCTCGATATATGATATACTGATAACAATATCAACTAAGGAAATTTTATGAAAACCGTTTTATGTTCATTAAATGCCAGTTTCACGCATTCCTGCCTAGCGCTTTACGCAATGAAAGCTGAAATTTCAAGCGATCAAAACGTTAAAATACGCGAATATAACATTAATCAAAAAATTGAAACGATAATTGACGAATTGTTTGAGCTGAACGCGGATATCTACGGATTCTCGTGTTATATCTGGAATATTGAGCTTACAATAAAGGTGGCGCGAACGCTAAAAAAGCTTACAAACTGCGTGATCGTATTGGGCGGCAGCGAAGTAGCATTTACACCTTATGAGAGTTTGGAACGATACAAAGAAATCGATTATGTGGTCAGCGGCGAAGGCGAAGCGAATGAATGATTTCATTCGGTTAATCGAGAACAGAAAGTCTCCGACTGCCTTACAAGGCGTGTATTCTAAAAACAACAACGCACAATCTATGATGAAAAGCAGTTTTACATTTGAAAATCGCCATTTTCCTTATACTAAAGAAATTTTGGATTCACTTCAAGATAAAATCCTGTATTATGAATCCTCCAGAGGATGCCCCTATAATTGCAGTTATTGTATTTCGCAAATCGATAAACAGTTGCGTTATATACCCATCGAAACGGTTGAGAAAGAACTGATGTTTTTCATGGAGCATCAAGTAAAGCAAGTAAAATTCATTGACCGCACGTTTAACAGCGATGATAAAAGAGCGATAAAAATCATCCGTTTTATATTAAATCACAACCAAACAACAAAATTTCATTTTGAAATCTGCACCGAAAAATTATCTGCCGAGCTGATATCCCTGTTTAATTCTGCGCCCGCCGGATATTTTCAATTGGAAACAGGCCTGCAAAGCATAAATCCCGATACCCTTGCAGCTGTAAACAGAAATAACGATCTTTCAAAATTTAAATTGAATCTAACCGCCTTAATCAAGCCGCAGAATATTCATATCCATGCCGATCTGATAGCGGCGCTGCCAATGGAAACTTATGAATCTTTTAAACAATGCTTTAATTATTTGTATAATTTAAAACCCCATATGCTTCAGCTTGGCTTTCTTAAGATTCTCAAAGGGACTCAAATCGCTGCCGAAACTGAGCTTTATGGTATTGAATATGAGGATTATCCGCCTTATGAAACCTTAAGAACAAATACAATGAACCATGCTGAAATTATAAAACTTAAAAAAATCGAGTATTTGCTCGACAAATATTACAACAGCGGTTTGTTTAACTTTACGCTGAATCTTTTGACAAATTTATTTCAATCGCCGTTTGATTTTTACGAGAATTTTTCCAGCTTTTTTGACCATAACGGCTTTTACAATCGTCCTCTTTCCAGAAAGGACTTATATTCCGCTTTGTCCGATTTAATAATAGACCGATCCGTCGAATGTGCGAAAACACTGCTTATATTCGATTATTTAAAAAATAACGCACTCTCGCTGCCCGAATTTTTACTGACGGACGCGAAAATGCTAAAGAAAGAAAAGCTGTTTGACTTTTTAAAAAATGAAGTTAAAACGATCGATTACCCGCGCGAATATCAATCATATTCCATTAAAGAAATCGCGAAAAAAATCATCATTATTCAACTGAAATTTCATCCCGAGCGGTGCACCCCAGAAGTGACAACCGTGCTATTCTTGCAGCATAAGGAAAACTCGGTGTATCAGCAAAATATGCATATCCTGCTAGACAACGCGCTTTTTAAACCTGACGATTTTTTTTGATGTTTTGCGCATTTCGCTTAACGGTATTGTAACCGCGCCAAAACATGGAAGAACGTCCGTATCTTTGTTTATATTCTGCTTCGCCCATATTTATAATTTCTTCAAGAAGCGGAAAAGCTTCTTCTTTATTTGTTTGAAATTCTTCCCTTTCAATGATTTGAGCTGACTTGTTATAGGGGCAGACATCCTGACAAAGATCGCAGCCGTATAAATATCCAAATGTATTTATGTCTTTACCCTTTTGAGTTATATAAGAAATACATTTACGATAATCAAGTTGTCTTGTGCATATCTCGAGCGCATTTGTGGGACAGGCACTTATACAAAGACGGCAGCTGCCGCAACCGCTTTCTAAAAATAAGTTATTTGGTTTTAAGCTGCTATCGATCAAAATATGCCCGTAGAAAACATAGCTTCCCATTTTTTCGTTTACAATAAAATTATTGTTTCCGTAAAATCCCAAACCCGCGCAATAAGCAAGGATTCGGTCAGAAAGAACGCCAGTATCCACAAAAATGCGGTATTCACATTTTGTAATATTATTTTGAAACAACTGCATCATTTTTGCGGCTTTGCGTTTTAACACTGCATGATAATCCTCTCCGTAGGCGCATTTAGAAATGATGCCGCGGTTTTCCATATTCTCGGGCGGGAGAATATTTTGATTGTACGAAACACCGAAGGCTATGATACTTTCGGTGTTTTTCCATATTTTTTGATAATTGACTTTGTCCTGTATATTACCGCGAAAAAAAGCAATGTCGTTTTCATACTTTTCTAAAATGCTGCGGAAACTCTGAAGCTTTTCTAAATTGACCACTCCCACCAAATCGATATCGCAGAGTCCGGCAATTTGGTTTAATTTTTCATCGGCATCGATCATTCATCCATCACTTCTTTATATAAGTATTTCATAGCATTTTTTAAATCATCCACAGTGCCCGTATTGTAGAGTACAATATCGGCAAACTTTATTTTTTCGTCCAGATCCATTTGCGCTTGTATTCTGGCAAGGGCATCCTCGCGCGTCATTTGGTTTCTTTCCATAATTCTGGCAATGCGCGTTTCGACATCGGCGTAAATCAATACCGTATTGTCCACGGAATCCTGCAAATGCTCTTCGATTAACAGCGGACAATCATAAATAACCAATTTAGCATCTGATTGACGCAGCATTTCAACCTGCTTACAGTATTCATCCATGACGACCGGATGAATGATTGCGTTAAGCTGCTTTCGTTTATCTTCATCGGAAAATATGATTTCGCCCAATTGTTTGCGGTCGATCCTGTCGGATGCGTCCACGCAGCCGGGGCCGAAATGTTTGCGGACGGATTCAATCACATCCTTTCGCTCGGCTGCTTTTTTTGAAAGCGAATCAGCATCGATAATAGGAACAGTATATAAATCCGAAAATAGTTTCGCGGCGGTTGTTTTGCCGCTCCCTATTCCGCCTGTGATCCCGATGATTTTCATTCTACTTTGCGTCATACCAATTATCCGCAAAGGAAATATCCGCAATCAGAGGTACTTTAAGCGCGGCGGCATTTTCCATTTCCTGTTTTAAAATCATTTCGACCTGGTCCAGCTCCTGCTTCGGACAATCAATGATCAGTTCATCGTGTACCTGCAAGATCAGCTTAGCTTCAAAACCGCCTTTTCTTAAGGTCTCGTCAACGCGGATCATCGCAATTTTGATGATATCGGCCGCGCTACCCTGAATCGGCGTATTGAGCGCCGTGCGTTCGGCAAAGCTTCTGATCGTGAAATTGCTTGAATGGATGTCCGGCATATAGCGGCGGCGTCCGAACATGGTCGTCACTTAGCCGTCGGCTTTGGCCTTGAGTATGATATCCGCCATGTATTGCTTGACTTTCGGGAATTTCTCCAGATATTTTTCAATATATTCTTTTGCATCGCTGCGTTTTATTTTTAAGTCCTGGCTCAAACCGTAGTCGCTGATTCCGTAAACAATGCCGAAGTTAACGGCTTTTGCTCTTGAGCGTTGCGTTTTCGTGACCTCCTCCATGGGAACTTCAAACACTTCGCTTGCAGTATGCGTGTGGATATCGTCATTATGAATAAATGCGTCGATCATATTCTCATCTCCCGAGATATGTGCCAGGATGCGAAGCTCGATCTGTGAATAGTCGGCATCGATAAGGACGCGATCGGGAGCGGACGGGATGAATATTTTACGGATTACCTTGCCTTCTTCGGTTTTGATGGGTATGTTTTGAAGGTTGGGCGCACTGGAAGATATCCTGCCCGTGGAAGCGATCGTTTGATTGAAGGTCGTATGGATTTTACTGGTATTGGGATCGGCGATCTTCATCAGGCCTTTGATATAGGTGGAGCTGATTTTTGATAATTGACGGATTTCAATGATCAAAGGGATGATCTCGTGCTTTGAAGCTAATTTTTCCAGCACCTCGATGTCTGTCGAATAGCCGGTTTTTGTTTTTTTAACAACGGGCAGACCCAGTTCCTCAAACAGCAAGGCACCGAGCTGCTTGGGCGAATTGATGTTAAAATCGGGCCCTTTTCCTGCCAAAAGCAAGATTTTTTTTGTCAGATCTTCAATACGGCTATCAAAATCCTTTTCGATAGCTCGGAGCATTTCAATATCCACCTTAAAGCCGATCAATTCCATATCGGCCAAAAC
>DAITPG010000053.1:0-12022 GCA_036833715.1 Eubacteriaceae bacterium
GAGCGCGTCCATGATCCAGTACAATTTACCGTCGATATTGACGATATACGGATCGCTATCATAAGAGAAAAACGGCGCAATCTCCTGTACCCTTTGGATGATATTACGGTTGATCAAAATTTTACTGTCATTTGTAACATCTGAAGACAGCAGAAATTTAATGGTGCCGTTGCTCAAAGAGAACGATAATTTGTTGAGCAGGTTCAGCTGAATCCCTGCGGTGCCGTCATAAATATTCTCTTTATTGTCGCTGCCGGCAGGATAATCGAATTCCTGCGTTTTTGTATTGACCACTGCATAGGTGTCGGTGCCTTCACCAAAATAAACTCTGGGCTGGGTTGTATCCAGTTCAGCGTACTCGGATTGCGTCGGTATATCTTTGGCGATCATAACGGGCTGCCCAGTGCCGGAAACCTCATTGACGGGCGATACCGTGATTCCGAACCCGTGCGTATATTTGAGATGCAGATTGATCCAGGTCTGCGCGGATGTTTCAAGCTTGGAATTATTCATTTCTCTGGATGAAATAAATACCTGCGTATAGTTCCCGTCCAGATAATAACGGTCCACATCGATGTCCTTAAATTCATAGTAGGGACGGATGCCCTGAAGAGAATTGTAGGTATCCAGCGTCGGCCGGTAATCGTTGATGGGGATATTGCTGATGGTAGTTTCATTCTCGAGGATATCTTCGGCATTGATCGTCTGATCGAGGGGAAATTCTTTGACTTCGACAGAGTCGAGCCCGTAGCCCTTTTGAGTATAGGCGATATGATAATTGATATAATCCAGTTCTTTGGACAATTCGTTCGGAGAAACGACATAGGACTGAACGATGCTGGCTCCGATAATACCCAAAAAGTTAGCGATGATCAGAAGCGCGGCGGTGATCAGCAGCGGTTTGATTTTTTTCGCCAAACCAAAAATCAGCGTCACAAAAGCTGCCAGCAGACATAAGCCCGCAAGGATCAAATAGAAGGGCATCAGCACGTTTACATCGGTATAGCTGGCCCCGTACAGGATTGTTTGTGAATCATACAGCAGGTTAAATCTTTTAAGATAGGTGCTTGCCGCTAAAAGCACAAAAAACAGGGATAAAAATATACTCAGCTGCACTCTGAAGGATGTCCACAATTTGGAAAACAAACCTTTCACCGGAATATTGATATCGACCCGGTCCGAAAACTTTTGATCGTTTCGGTTTTTATCGGCGATTACCATAAACGAATAGACAAAGGTGGATGCAAATAATACAAACAGTACGATATAACCGATGCTTAACAAGCCTTGATAGAAAGGAAGCTTAAACACATAAAAGGAAATATCGTTATTAAAAATCGGATCCGTTACGTTAAACGGTACGCTGTTGCTGAATTCCAGCCATTGATACCAGAGGGACGAGGTAATGATCACGCTTGTTGCGGCAGACACGATAAAGGCCAGCAGCATGGGCAGTTTACCTCTGATGAATCTCTTTTTTTCAACTACGACAACTTGCGATTTGCCTCCGCTCATCGTCAAAAGTTTAAAGTAAAGCCATAAGATAACAAACAGGATCAAAAACAACGGCCCGCCCATGGTGAGCTTGGTCAAAATGCTTTTGAAAAACACCTGTAAATAATCCACTTCCTTAAACCACAGCACATTGATATAGAATTCGTTGAGACCTATAAAAGTGATCAATACGACCACAAGCACAAGGAGCGCGATCTTGATCCCGGCGCCGAAAAAACTCTTTTTTTGTTTCATTTATTCTCCTCCGACCTATTAAAATTCCAGATCGTATCTGTTTAAAAATTCTTTTAATTTTTCTTCTATGACCGCAACGCCGCCTTCGCTGTCGGACTCGATGTTGATCGGCAGCTGCGGATCGTGCAGGCTAAGACGCATTAAAAGCCATCCGTCCCCGTGATCTTTATCACAATTGATACGCACTCCCTCGTAGTTGGGTGTTTCTACGCTCCAGCCCTCCTGCGAATGCGCATATTGCACAAAGTCATCCATCAGGCTGCTGCCATAGGCTTTGAAATCCGCGGTCATAAAGGTGGGTCTCACTTCTTTTGCTTCCACGGGTTCTTTATAATCCTTCAAAAATCCGGCAATTGTTTGTCTGGCTTTCCTGAGTTCCACATACTTAATCAATATTTTGATGATCATGTACGCGCCGTCATCCAAAAAATCATTTTCCTTTAATGCGCAGTGCCCGCTCGTTTCAATGGCAAGTTCACAGTTTTCGCCCGCAGCGTTCAATCGCTTCGCTTCGGTGATGATGTTGTTATATCCACGCTGAAAACGGTGATGTTTACCGCCAAGAGACTCAATGTAATTCTTAAGGGATGATGATGTCACCGAGTCGGTTACTATTGTGGTTTGTGGATGTTCGATTATGACAATATTCGACATTAATGCGATCAAACGGTTGCGGGAAACGGCTTCCCCGTTCTCATCCACCAGTGCTGCGCGGTCCACATCGGTATCGAACATGATGCCGAGGTCGGCTTTTTCATGCTTTACAACAGCGCAAAAATCTCTCATTACATGTTCGTTTTCGGGGTTGGGAACGTGGTTGGGAAACATGCCGTCGGCATTCAAAAAAACACTGCCTTTTGTGTCTGCCCCCAGAGTTATCAACACCTTATCCACAAAGAATCCGGCAGCTCCGTTTCCGGCGTCCACGATGATCTTAAGGCCTGAAAAAGGCTTTAATAAAGCCGTTTTTTTGCGAACCATGTCTACAAGGAGGTCAGAATATGTGACAATAAACTCGTTAAATTCACAATTTTTATCAACATCTTTGTTCGATTTAAAATTTTCTACAAATTTGATTATATTTTTTACATCTTCTTTGCTTGTTCCGCCTGCTTTTGTGAAGAATTTCATGCCGTTGCGGTTATAGGGAAGATGGCTTGCGGTAATCATAATCGCGCCGTCCGCATCTAAGGTTTCGGCCTTGGTGCTGACAAACATCGACGGCGTAGTGGCCAGTCCGAAATAGCAAACGCGAGCCCCTGCCAGCTTTAATCCTTTGATGATTCCTTCCGCAAGATCCTCGCCTGAGATGCGGCTGTCTCTGCCAACGCAAACAAAAGGCGAATCAACGCCCTTGATTTCTTTGAGCCATTGCACAAAACCAAATGCGATGCCTCCCGCGGTATCCGGCGTTAAATTCACCTGCTCGTCCTTGTAACCGGCGACGGCAACTCCTCTTATATCGGAACCGTTTTGAAGCTTTTGCAGTTCTTTCAAACTTCCTCCATAATGATTATCATTTAGATATTCGTATTCTATCATAAAATATACCATAATTAACAAATAAAAGATATAATATTAATCAAGGTATAACAAATGAAAAAGTTTATGCAAGCCGCCTTTGAAGAGGCGCAAACAGCCTACAAGCACAATGAAGTTCCCGTCGGAGCCGTGATCGTATACAAAAATGAAATTTTGACATCGGCGCATAACCGTATGCTGGCGGAAAACGACCCCACGCTACACTGCGAAATGACGGTAATCAAAAAAGCCGCCGAATTGTTGAATACCCACAACTTATCCGGCTGCTCTTTATACGTCACGCTGGAACCATGCCCCATGTGCATGGGCGCCATTATTTTATCCAAAATCTCCAAAGTCATTTACGGCTGCGCCGATTATCAATTCGGCGCATGCGGAGGATACATTCATTTGGGCAGCCATCCGTACGCGCAAAAGATCGAAATCTACGGCGGCATCATGGAGCAGGAATGCTCCGATCTGCTGAAGGATTTTTTTAAGCGGATTCGTTGATTTTTTTGCCGCGCTTTTCGATCTTCAGTTTTCTGCCCCTCCATTTGATCTTATGGGGCTTTAACGAGAAGATAAGCGCAGGTGCCAATGTACCGACAACAAACGTAAGGATATGAAGCGGATAGATTAAAGCGCAATAAAGCGGATATTCCCCGATCTTTCTTAAAAAGTATTCGTAGGCGGCTCCGAATGCGGCATAAAACCACAGCCAAATCACATAATTGCTGCCGGATACCAAACTGGCGATGCAGTGATAGCAAATACTGACGCCGCCCGTCAGAAACAACAGAACCAGAAAAACCGAGGTATAGTCGAAAGCGATGTTTCGTGCCGACAGATTTTGTCCGGAAAGATGTTTGTTCAGAGATCGGCGTCTTCTCAGTTCCGATCCGCCTATGTAATTTTTTATTTTCATGCCCGCTTTTTTATAGGCTTGTCCCAATATCAGATTTTCAAATGCGTTTTCTTTGATCATATCATGCGTGCAGATATTAAAATAATCGTGCCTGTCGATCATTACAAACGGCTCAAACAAACCCGCGTCCTCCCGTTTTAAAAGAGCAAACGAACCCATAAGCATAACCGAAACCAACCGTCTGAGCCCGCCGAAAATCCCGCCGCCTTTTTCGAATTTATCATACGGCAAAATGGATAAAACATAGTTCTTTTTTACGGCGTAATCCAGCTTTTCGAAAAGCTCTTTGCCGGGCAGAAGATTAGCATCCATAAAAACCAGCATTTCATTGACCGATTTTTTTGCGCCCATATAGCAGGCATAATTTCTCATGCTGCTATGATCCGGCTTGTCCGTAAGCGACACAAGCTCACAGCCGTAACCGCGCACGATGGATGCCGTGTTATCTTCCGACCCCATATCGACGACGATGATCTGCGCCATTTCTTCCACCGTGGATAGAAGCGTAGGCAGCAGCTTGCGCAGATTTACCGCATCATTTTTTGCGGGTATGATGATCGAAAGCTTTCTCGTTATTCCGTTTTTTTTCAAATCCGCAGCCGAACGCAGATTCCCCATCAGCCACGGACAAACCATGATCGACAATGCAACCAATATGATATTAAAGATATTCACGATGCACCTCTCTTTAGGTCATTGTAAACAACGCTAAAATAAAAAAATGTCTATTCATGTAAACAGGCATTTTTTTTGCATGATATTAAATTCAGCGCATAATTTTATAGGTTAAGGCGGCTTCAGGATAAACGGAATATAATAAGGAAATATATTCTATTTATATGACCATTTTTAAAAGTACGCTCAATTCATTTTGCGCCGCGGTGTATTGCTCTTCCAACTGGCGTCTGAGTTCTTTGCTGACTTCGATTTTTTCTGCGATCCAGTCCTCGTCCCTGATCAATTCCTCCACCGTAAATGGAAAGCTTTTTTCGATATCCGCTATTCGTTTAAATGCGTAATGCGTCAGGTCTTTCATTTTATCGATCCTTTGACTGATGATCTCAATGGTGACAAGCTCCTTCTTGATTTCGGGCGTATTTTCATAAAGCTCATAAAGCAGTTCCATTTCTTCTGCATCTTTATTTTCATAGGCGTTGCGGACACGGTGCCATAAATTAAGCGCATCTTCATTTACACTCGGATTTAAATCTGGATGCAGTTTTTTTGCGAATCGATAATAAATTTCCTTAAAGTATTTAAACTTATCCTCCGTAAATAAAACGGACTCACTCTCTGTATGCTCGTCGGCGGCGTCCTGCGCAAAGAACCATTCGATTTGCGCGTCGATTTTTTGAAGGTCGACAGCTTCCTTGTTTTCTTTTAGTTCACGTATAATGGCAATCTTCTTGCGGATTCGTTTCAGTTTGGATGCAAGCAGCGCGGTTTCATATTCCTGATTGCCTACCTTATTCATATAAATAACTTCCAGACGGACTGCTTCATACACAAGCATGAAATCCTTTTGATCCAAAAGCTTGGTCAACGCATTTTTTCTTGTATCCAGCTCTTCAAGCAGCCTTGCCAGTTCAATGGCTTCCGACGGTTCCATAAGTCCTCCGCGCTCATCATTGCGCACAATTATGCTGACCTTTATTATATAGTCGTTTGCTTTATAAAGTCTTTAAAAATATATCCTTTTGTTTATAGGTTTTTCTTTTTGCTCAAAATTATGCCAAAAATAAAAGCAGCCTCAGCTGCTAAAAAATATCGATTAACTGCAGATATCACTTTAAGCGAAATATTTTAAAATGGACGGAGGTCGTTATACCCTTCACCGGACATTGTCATATACGGATGAAACGCGATGAATATTCATCTTATTATGAAGGCCGGATTATTTAAAGGCAGACACAGCGGCTTATTCATGTTTATATTGCATGATCCTCAATAAATCATTCCTACGCTGCTGAGCATCATGCGCAGCAGATCCTGCGCAATCGAATATTCTTCGTTCAGCTGACGTTTCAATTCACGGTTCACTGCCTTTTTACTGAACAGCCAATCCTCATCGTTCAGCTGCTGCTCGACGTTAAACGGAAAATTCTGCTTCATATCCGCGATCTGGGCCAGCGTATCTTTGATAAGGCCGCGTATTTTCTCTATCCTTTTTAAAATCTCCTCTTTTGTATTCAGCTCCGTTTCGAGGCCCAGCGTCTTTTCATAGATCTCATAAAGGAGGATCATTTCTTCGATATCCGCATTGTTATAAGCCGTCTGCACCCGATGCCACAAGGCAAGTTCTTTTTCCGTAACATTCGGATTGATATCCGGATGCAGTTTTTTCGCAAGCTTATAATACAGCTCTTTGAGCGTCATGGATTTGGCTTTCGAAAGCTTTTCTTTGGTTTCCTCCTCTTCCAAATATTCCATATGCTCTTGTCTTTCATGCGTTTCTTGTTTCTCCTTAGAAAACTCCTCTTCGATCTGCGCATCGATCTTGGCAAGGTCGATCGGTTCTTTTCTCCGGATAAGGCTTTTGATGATTTCGATCTTTCGTTTTAATTTCTTTAATTTGATATCAAGCCGATAGATCGCAAACTCCTCATGACCGATTTTTTTCATATAGTCGGCCTCTATGCGCACAGCGTCGTATACGATCATAAATTCGCGTTCTTCCAAAAGCTGCGCCAGCGCGTTTTTCATAACATTCAATTCTTCCAAGAGTTTGGCCATTTCGTCGGATTCAATCGGCAGCATATCGGCCTCCATAAAGATATTTATATTGATTATAATCTAAATGCCATACTTTGTAAAACAAAATTTATGCTGTTTATCCCTATTCTCATATGCCTAAATATGCGGACAAAAATATAAGCGGTTTATAAAGAAAACCTGATTGATTATTGTCGGATTTTATGATATTGTGAATTAAATATTCATTTTTAAAAGGAGTTCTTATGAGTGATGATATCATTAAAGTTTCAGCGTCCAAAGCCGCTGGGATGAACGTCAACTGCGACACCGGAGAATTTGCGGTCGTTCTGACCAAAACCGACGATACCCAGCCTGCCGATGTGGATATGAATCCCATGCAAATGCTGCTTACTTCGCTGGCGGCCTGCGAATGCTATGTTGCGGAAGCGTTGGCCAAAATGAACAATATCGATCTGAAGGATATCAAAGTAGAGATCACGGGCGAAAAACTGCCGCGCGAGGAACAGGGCAAAAACCTGAAATTCGGTTATCAAAAGATCTCCACAAAATTCCATGTCACCACAAGCAATAACGCTGAAGAAGTCGAAAAATTCATTCGTCTGGTAGAAAAACGCTGCCCCGTACGCGCTACTTTGGTTGATTCACCCGAGTTTGAATCGGATATTATTTTGAATTAGAATTTATGCTTTGTTTCTTGCTTGTCGAATCAAAAACAGAGACATCATCACTGTCTCTGTTTTTTCATTTTGATATTTTATCCAGTATCGCTAATATTTCTTCGATTTTTTCCGCTTCGTTTCCTGCTTCAAACGCCTCTTTCACGCAGCTGTTCATATGCGCCTTTAAAATTTCTTTGTTGGCCTTTTTCAACAGCGATTGTATGGCTAGGATCTGATTACAGATATCGATGCAATAGCGGTCTTCTTCGATCATGCCCAGCACGCCCTCGATCTGCCCTTTGGCGGTCTTCAGCAGCCGGTTCACGCTCGTTTTATCGGCCTTCATCGTACGCTTCCGTTCACTGCTTGATTTCAATGACTTGATAATCTGCGTCGGTCACCGCTTTTGCCAGCACTTCATCGGCTACCACCTTTGTGAGTGTGACGGTGGCCGTCTTGGTGTCCAAATCTACTTTTGCGGTTACGCCGTCAATGGCGTTGAGAGCCTTTTCCACTCTCATTTTGCAGTGGTCGCAGCTCATTCCTTCAATAACGATTTTTTTGATCATTTCATTTCCTCCTTGTAATTCATTGTATATAGTAACTGCCTCTTGTTGAGGCTGTGTGGATGTATGAAAATATTTCGGTTTAAAAAATTTTAAGCGAAGCGCATTGCTGACAACGCTTACGGAGCTTAGGCTCATGGCGGCCGCAGCAAACATCGGATTCAACTTCCAGCCGAGCAGAGCGTAAAACGCGCCCGCGGCTAACGGTATGCCGACGGTATTGTAGATCAGCGCCCAAAACAGGTTTTGTTTGATATTGCGGATAACGGCCCTGCTCAGCTGCACCATTCCCGGTACATCCATAAGGTCGCTCTTTACCAAAACGACATCGGCGGATTCGATGGCGATATCCGTTCCCGCGCCGATGGCGACACCGACATCCGCGCGTGCCAACGCAGGAGCATCGTTGATGCCGTCGCCGATCATGGCAACCTTTTTCCCTTCTTCCTGCAGCTTGCGAATCTGCTTTTCCTTATCCTGCGGAAGCACCTCCGCCACAAAGCCGCTTACGCCCACAAGATCGGCGATGGCCTGCGCCGTTGTTTTATTATCTCCCGTCAGCATCAAAACATCCAGGCCCATGCCCTTCATTTGGGCGATGGCGGCTTTGCTGGTCGGCTTGATGGTATCCGCGACGGCGATGGTGCCGATCAACCGATCATCGGTGCCGAAAAACAAAGGCGTTTTGCCTTGTTTGGCCAGCGCGGACCCAGTTTGTTCTATCCTGTCCCTGCCTATTTTCAAAGTTTCCATCATGCGCGCATTCCCGGCATAATAAAGGATCGATTCGATGGAACCGATGACCCCTTGACCCGCCACGGCTTTAAAATCTGTGACAGGCAGCAATTCGAGCCCCTTGTTCTCCGCATCTGCAACAATGGCCTGCGCCAGCGGATGCTCCGAAAGCTTCTCGATCGAGGCGGCTATCCTAAGCAGTTCATCGATGCTGATCCCGTCGGGTATGATATCCGTCACCGACGGCCTTCCCTCGGTGATCGTGCCCGTTTTATCCAGCACTACGGTATTGATTTTATGCGCGGTTTCGAGGGTCTCGGCGGATTTGATCAATATTCCGTTCTGCGCGCCTTTACCTGTGCCCACCATGATCGCTGTGGGCGTAGCCAGCCCGAGCGCGCACGGACAGGAAATCACCAATATGCTGATGCCGATGGATAATGCGAATTCCACGCTTTTCCCTAAAAGCAGCCAAATGAGGGTGGCCGCAAGAGCAATTCCGATAACGACGGGTACGAAAATACCGCTGATCTTGTCCGCCAGTTTGGATATCGGCGCTTTTGAAGAGCTTGCTTCCTCCATCAGGCGGATGATCTGTGACAATGTGGTATCGTCGCCAACCTGTGTTGCTCTAAACTTAAAATATCCCGCCTTATTGATGCTGGCGCCGATCACCTTGTCGCCGACAGCTTTTTCAACGGGGATGCTCTCGCCGGTTAACGCCGCTTCATCAACTGAGGCACTGCCATCGATAATTATGCCGTCCACCGGGATCGTTTGCCCTGCCTTAATGATGATGATATCATCCTTGACGACATCCGACGAGTCGATTTCCGCTTCTATTCCGTCGCGCAGGACGGTTGCTGTTTTGGGACGAAGATCGATCAGTTTTTTGATCGCTTCGGATGTTTTGCCTTTGGCTCTTGATTCCAAAAATTTTCCCAATGTGACCAGTGTAAGTATTGTTGCGGCGGATTCGAAATAGAGATCCATGGCATACATTTTTACCATATCCATGTCCATATGCCCAAGCCCGTAACCGATTTTATAGATCGCGAAGATCCCGTATAAAATCGCCGCCGAGGTGCCGATGGCTATCAAGGAATCCATGTTGGGGGAAAGTTTAAACAGGGTCTTAAAGCCGATTTTATAGTACTTGTCGTTGACGATGATCACAGGCAGCATTAAAAGAAATTGCGTAAACGCAAAGATCAGCGCGTTGTCATGCCCCTCAAAAAACGTCGGCATCGGCCAGCCCAGCATATGTCCCATGGCAATATATAAAAGAGGAAGCGTAAAGAGGATCGATACGGCCAGACGGGTTCTGGTTTGGCGAATCTCTTCTTCGGCAATATCAGCCGCAGATTGAGCCGCTTTTGTCTTTTTTGCTTCAATTGTATAGGCGCCGTAGCCCGCATTTTCAACTGCTTTGATAATTTGATTTTCATCTATGTTTGCTTCGTCGTACGTGACCATCATATTGTTGCTCAACAGATTGACGGATACATTATCGACGCCGCCCAATTTGGATAAATCCTTTTCTATGCGGGAAGAACATGCGGAGCAGGTCATACCCGTTACTTCAAACTTTTTTTTGATCATTTAGGCCTCCATCCCTCCCCATGGGGGAGGTGTATACTTGAATTATATAGGAGTCTTGCTTTTCTGTCAATCCTTTTTTGATGTCTGCCCTTAGAATGCCCGAACATAAAAAAACTATGAGAAAGTTGAATCCTCATAGTTTTTTATGAACAAATGCACCAATTTTTTTTATTTGTATTTCATCTTCTTGCGGATCACCAGTATTAACGCCATGCTGATGAGAAGCAGGCCGATATAGATCCAGTACATGCCTCGATCTCCGGTATTGGGGCCAACAGCGGGGTCATAGATGCCCATATCCCATTTATCGTTGTCTGGTTCCTCTGCTCCCAGTTTGAAATGTACAGTCATATACGTTTCACCGTCGACATCTGAATCTGCGTTGTCGCTGTTCCCCTGAGATTTTTTGGTAACAACAAATCCGGCGGGCAGTTCGCTGAATTGGATATAATATTCGCCCGGATTCAGCCTTGTGAATTCATAATATCCCGGTAGTCCGCTCGGGCTGTTGGCAGTATACACAGATGCGACCAACGTGCCGTCCGCCTCAAACAGCGAGGCCTTTACGCCGTTCACGCCCGACATATCTCCGTCGTTTTGGATGCCGTCCCAGTTTTTATCGTACCAAACGAATTTTCCCAGCTTGTAATAGACCGGCTGCACATTCACCGTGTTGGTCATAGATGCGGTATCATTGATCGTTACGATCGCAGTGTTTGGGATCATGTCATCCGGATAATTGAGTTTGGCAAAGCCCTCCTTGATATTGCAGCTGATGGCTGCGGTATAGCGGCCGGCTGTAAGCTTCGCAGGCTCCTTGGCCGTGAGGGTGATCATGCTTTCCTTCGAATCATAAACGATGTCAAATTGATCGGTGACATCGGTGTCGTTAAGCGACATACGGATATCTTTGTTCGGGTCATTGACCGTCAACGCATTGTCCAGATCGTCCTTTACCTTTGCATGCACGCAATCGGCTGGCACGTCAAAAGAAATCGTATAGGAGAAATCTTCCCTGTCTCCGTCGAGCGTTAAAGTTTCGTCATCCTGGTCATCGGCCGTTTTACCGACCATTTTTGCCACGTTGGCATGGAAGATCACGCCTAGGTCTCTGGTTAGATCTTCTTGGTTGGAAACAAGCGTAAAAATTTCCGTTTTAAGCGTATCGGCAGAGGGATCGGAATCCTTTGCGTCATCGATGCCCGCGTTGGGCTCCGCTGCGGTGCATCCCGCGGGCAAGCCTTCAAATCTCAAGTAATAATTGCCGGGCAGCAAAGTATCAAAATAATATTTTCCGGGCGTTTCGGATATCGAGGCCGTAACGCTTTGCGAAATCAAAACATTTTTATCGTTGTACAGATAAACCTTGATTCCGTTGATCCCTCTTGTGGCCGTTTCGTCCTGCAGGCCGTTGCTGTTATCGTCGTTCCAGACCGTATCGCCCACGGCTGCATACCGATAGAAGCCTGCGTCAATATCCCTGCGATTCTCATTGGAAATAAGTGTTAATGTATTCGTTTCAAGCGTAGACGCATCCGCATCGCTGT